>JAJXVX010000014.1 GCA_021781915.1 bacterium | reverse complement strand
TACTGACATTGATGGGAACAGTTATGATTCCTAGCCCTTGGTTGTCAGTCAAAACCGTACCGCTTTCCACCGAACCGTTGTTTGATGAATCGATTAATTCGTAATTAAGAGTCTGATTTGCAATCGGTTGATTACTTAAATTAGTTAAATATGCTCTAGCCGTCAATGTTGAATTATTCGATATAATAGATTGGCTGGGACCAAAGCTGATAATTCCATTTCCTTGGTGAATTATAGTCCAGTCACCACCGGCGGCGGTTGATTTTGAGCCATCGACATTCACTTGAAGAGAAACTTGTTTAGAATATCCATCATTTGGTAAGGATGAAACATCCAAATTATAGGTTGCTTGTCCATTTGAATTTAAATGAACCAAAACCGGACTACCCTTAATTTCCATGCCTGGCGATCCAAAATTATAAAAGTTTGAAGAGCTATCGTTCTCGAAATAATCTGTTGAGAAAATATGAACATCAACCGACCCACTGGCTAGTGGTTTGCCGGATTGGTCGGTAACGGTAATATTAGCCGATACTGGGTCACTTGCGAGATACGATTTTTTGACAAAATTAACCTGTATATTGTAATCATTATTAGCAACTGGACTAACACTGAAATTGGCAACTTGAGGGTCATTGGCTGGATTACTGCTCGGCGAAACAGCATATACACTAAAATTGTCGTTAGAACCATTGTTGCTTGTCAACCAGGTTGGATCTACTTTAAAACTAGAGCTAAAAATACCGTTATTGTCTGGGGTTGCCGTAAAGCTGGTCAGTTTATCTCCCTGATAATTTCCAACATAAAGATTTAGAGGACTCTTGTTCGGTCCATAGACAGCGTCTTGATTTGCTCTGACGAATCCCGACAACTGAACAGTATCACCCGAACTATAAGTTGGTCGGTCGGTAATTGCATAAAACGACTGGGCCAAGGAAAGATTTTGGTCGGTTCTTATATCTCCCTGAGAGTTAACTATAGACAAAGGAATAACGGCCTGTGAAGTTGTATCGGATGCCACTACTATATCGGCGCTAGGACTGTAGCTGGTTGGGATTGCAGTCAGTCCGTTGATATCGGCACTGTTTATTTGGCTGACGGCACCATTTAAATTATAGATCGATACGCTAGCTGGTACATCAGCCGTGTTGGTAAAGTTTTGTGCATCTATTACGATTTTTTGGTCATCTTGACGGGCTAATAACATAAAATCACTGTAGTCCATCCAGACATGTCCAAGTTGATTGTTGCTACTGTCGGTTGCCGTAACTAGGTAAATACCAGTGTTTTCATTAAATGATACCTTTTGATTATTCTGATAACCCAATTTAGAAGAAATAAGGACCATGTTCGTTGTATCAACTGGCTGGTCGGAAGCAATCGAGGTAGTAAAACCACCAGAAGTGCTCTGGGTGTAGACTAGGGATGAAAGTAGCTGATTGATATTGGCTTTATAAAGGTTAACTGAAACTAAGCCTGAAACATTTTGACCGAAAGAAAGATTAAACGATTGAGTTTGATTGGTTAAAGCCGAGTCAAGCGTGCTATAAAGGCTATTTTGATCTTCAAATATAACACCATTTTGAGGCAATGCGGTCGTAAAACCATAAAAGAAGTTTGCTCCTAGCTTGGATCCTTGATTGCTTTGATATGTGCCATTTAGCATTATCTCAACCTTAGTTCCTTGAGCAAACGGAGAGGCTGGTTTAAATATGATCTGTGAGTTATTAGAGCCTTGCGAGAATGTACCTGGAACATTTGGTGTAACGAATAGATTACCCTGAAGTTTTTGCGGAGTAACCGGTTGGGAGAAATTGATTACAATCTGGGTTTTGGGCGAAACATTGGTCTGGTTATTAGATGGATCGGTTGATAGTATCTTAAAGGCGACTGTTTTGGCCTTAAATCTAACTACACCTTGGTGACTTTTAGATTTTTCATAGGAATAAAACCATAATCCGGCGATTACTAGAATAATTAGAATAAATCCTAAAATAAAAAATCTTAAGTTTTTTTTGAAGAAATTAGGTTTTTTCTCAACGTGATTCTGTGCAGTTGATGGTTGAATATTCGTTTCAGTCTGATTATTCACAATTGTCTCCGCGTTGAATATCGGAGTGTCATTTGAAACAACTTGGCTAGTATTTTCAGTCTGCTCGTTGCTGTGATTAGCTTCGGGAACAATCACTTCACCTGGATTATTTTGATTTTCGTTCATAGTTTCTAAAATTATAATACAGTGTTTATGCCTATTAATTAATATTCTCCTAAAATAACTAAATATTAATTGATAGGATTGAGGGTAAATTAATTCCAAAAAAGTAAATAGTATCAATGCCTTTATTGATCTCTAGGTTTAAGAACGAAGCACAAACATTGTAATTATCTGTTTTTTATGGTATAGTAACATTATGTCTCGATTTGAGAATTTTGAGTTTGATAAAGATCAATCGTTTGAAAGAGAAACAGCCAAACGATTTAGTTTTTCTGATGAATTAATTAACCGACACGACATTTTACGTGGTACCGAGAAAAAGTCGGAAAGATTTATCGAATATCCTACTCCAACTAATTTTAATCTAGAAATACGGTCCAATCTGATTGCTAAACATGATATTCTGGGCAATCAAATCAACTCTTCAGATTACGGCAAAGATACTTTTAAGATTCCCTACGGGGCTAAACCAATCCTATACGGGGCCATCTCACGAACGCTGGGAGATTATTCTTATGGCGATAGCGACTTATTTTATGATTTAGGTGTTTTATTAAACAACTTCGATAACTCTTCAAATAGTAAAATTATATTTAAGGGCTTAATCGGTACTAACGTGGCACTAGTAGATTTTACTTCTCAACGTGAAAAAGGATTGTTCTTAGTACCTGGATGTGAAATGTACGCTCAAGATGTGGCCAGCGATTCAGACAACCTAACTTATTATCTCGAAAAACTACAGAACGAATTTTTAAATCGATTTACTAACCCGACAGTCAAACAAAAATTTATTGACGGTTATAGTTTAATAAAAAATTAGGTAAAAACCATATGACAATATCGAGAGAATCGGGTCATAATTTCGAATTTGGCAATTTACCTAAATTTGATGATTTAGAAAAATCTCGAATTGAAGGTTTTGGGTTGGTCGTTCCTCGACTAAGTGTTGAAGTTCAAGATATAGAAATCAACGAAAATAAACAAAATCCTAAAAGTGATGCTAGAGAAAGATTTTTAGCTTCCAGGAGAAGAACTGGCGATCCAATTGCTTATTTAAATCCTGACATTGCAAAACTATACAATGGCTCCATCTCTTTTGAACCCTATAGAAGTCAAGGGGGTAAGGCTTCTAGGCACGGCGTTATTTTCGGTGATCTCCATTTCGGACAAAACGAAAGTGTTTCCATTGCAATTAAACCTTTTGAGATAGTCGACGGGAGAGTGCAAGCTGAAAGGGAATGGCTGGATGACTATTTCGGTAACTCGGCCGCCTTTAAGCTAGGGGTCGGCGGATTAAAGCCCGTTGGCATAATTGATGATGCCGACCATACCCTTTATTCACTAACTGTACTGCAAAAATCTCTTGATACTTTTGATAACATCGACTGGTCAGGATTTTTACCCGACTTTCAGTTAAATCCCGGTATGGCAGAGCTATGGAGTAGAGCAGCCCATTCGATTGCTATCTTGCATAGCTTGGGCGACTCTTACCACGGAGATCTATACTTACGAAATCTAGCCACCAATCCAGAAGGACAGGTCTTTCCAATCGACTGGGAATATGGTGATTTTTGTTGCCAGTTTATAGATGATCTAGAAACCAGATTCACTAATCGGTTTAGGGATTTAAAAAATTTACTAAAGGGAATGGCTTCTCCGGTAAATATTGGTATTGAGTCCGGCGCCGGTATATTTATGAATACTGACTCAAGTTGGTGGCAGGCCTTTAACCAGGTATTCTACAGCGAATACCAAACCTGGCGAATGGAACTGGCTTCTCAAGGATCTCATCATATGAGAATTGTTAAATCAACCGAGGAAGAACTAAGTCAATTAGATAAAGATCTAGAGAATGAACTCGATTTGCTTCAGAATACTTATATGAAAAGATAGATAATAAAATTAAGGATTTTAGATGGATTTACATCGAATAGAAAACAATCTTCCAGATTGGGAAAACAACCCTGACGAAATTAATATTTACCAAAAAGTTGCACTCAAGACTCGTGGCGTAGTAACTCCAGGTAATTTAGTAACCACAGCTGGACTGGGATTAGTTGCTTACGGATCAACTAAGTTAGGTGCTAATTTAGTTGAAGGAATCGGATATGTCACTGCTGGTAGGCTGGCAGATGTCGCTGACGGTATGGCAGCCAATAAAACAGGAACTAAGAGCCCTTTGGGTGAAAAATTTGATGCGGTTGCTGATAAATTAGCTATTGGCATCGTTGCTATTGGAGTTATTGAAAATAACTTAGTGCCGCTTCCAATTACGCTTGGCATCGTTGCTCAAAACGGTCTAAATGCCGTACTTTCATCGAGAGGGAAGTTAAATAACAAGGAGACGCATTCATCCAAAACCGGTAAGTTAGCTACAACTTTTCAGTGGATAACAATGGGGCTTTTTGGTGTGTCATCATATCTAGAGCAAAAAAACTTAAAGGTGCCAGACAACATAATTAAAGCTCTCGGCGATGCCAGTCTTGTGCCAACGATTTGGCTGTCTGCTAAAGCCAGTCTTGGATACTATAAAGATTTTAAATAGAATAATATTAATAAGAAATGCGAAAACGTAATCCAATTAGTCCCTATTTGTTCAGCACCAACTCTGTTAGATTGAGAGTTAAGGTATTTTTTCTGTTAATTTTTGCAATACTATTAACCGCCGGTGTAGTTCATTTTATTGATAATATATCGACGAATAATTCCCTGACAAAAGTGTATTCACAAAAAGCTGAGTACAGAGACAAATACCAACAAACTCAGCAAGATTTTAATTTTACACTCGGTCAGTTGAATAATCAGCTAAACTGTTTTCAACTACAAACTAAACTCGATCAAACTACCTGTCAGACACACAATAACACTTTTAATTAAATACCCAGCCACTGCAAGAGGGTATCAATAAAGTTACTTACATAATCACTGTAAGGCATTTTTGAAGATAAAAACGATGTAATTCTATCAGTAGACTCGGTATTTTGAATATATATGTTTAGAGCAGGAGTAAACCTTTTGACTGGTCGGACACTAAGCAGTCTGAACCCGTTATCAACCTCCCTTATAGAAAAAGATTGATAATTGGTTAGGTTAAACTCTTTTTTATCTATCGCAATTAGTTTTGAAGTAACTGTTACTGTTATGTCCTTAGGTTTTTTTAGACCTAAAATTGCTAAAATAATAAAGCCGACTAACACACCCATAATAGTTAAAATGTCTCTTTTAATAAAGAAGTAGAAGAGTCCCAAAACCACTACTAGTGAAATAAACAAGACAATATATCTAACAGGGTTTTTACGCGGTAATGTGTCTAATGCCGATAATACAATTGCATTCGATGAATCATCAGTCTGAAAATCTTTGTTTTGGTTATCAACCGGATGGTCTTCATCGGGTTTATAGAAATTGTCGGATTCCATACTTAAATTTATAGTATCAAAAAGATTATCCAAACCATAAATAATAATGGAAATTTTACCTTAATTGGGTTATCATTTACACAGATTACCCTTATGATTATCTGTTTATTTTTTGGGAAAAACTAAAAGTTATGAAAGAAAAACATTAAGACTCCACAACTCTATGTCACCAATATCTGCAATAGCAATTAGAACATTCTTGAAAAAAAGAAAAAAGGGCCTATTGATAGGAGGGGGTGTCGGTGGAGGGATAATAGGTTTATTGGTAGCCGGTTTTCTTTTTTTGATACCTCTAAAAATTGAACATATTGTACAAAATCTGGAGAGTAGGTTTTTCGGAACATCACAAAGCGCCATACAAAATGAGTCTCAGAAACTATTTGAGAAATATATCGTACAGAGAGTTCTTCCCGGTTATTCTGGAAAATGTTTGAGTACAATAGATAAAAATTGTTCAGCTATTCGTATATTAGGCAGTAAAAATCCTATAACCAACCTTTACAATGTTTGGGCTCAAAACAAACTTGAAAATAAATTAGCCGGACCGCCGTATAATATTGAATTTCAAAAAAAGGCAGACGGGTGGTATTTGAAAACCCCAACTACGGGATCCGCCGGTATAGCTATTGGAAAAGATGGGGAAAACATAGATTCGGCATTTCAAAAAGTTGGTCCAGCTGAAATGAGACAAGCAATAAAGGATGAGACCAAGTGGTATCAGGTTATGATGAGATACAAAGTCGGCCGATTACTCGAAGAAAAATACGGCGTAAAGCGGTGCATTATATTTTGTGGGATAAGAGATTCGCTGGATAAAAAAATAGCCGATCAAAAAATAGCAGCTAAGCTTTTCCTGTTACAAAGAGTTATTAAACCTCGGAATCAAAACCTTGCGATAGTCTTAGAATGTTTTCTTAAGGGTGATAGCTGCAACCCGCTAACATCTCAACCGAACGCTGATTCGGTTGATGTAGCGGCTAATGGTGCAGCAGAAAATCCAGACACAGAAGTAGCAGTCAGTTCAGGACTCAGAGCCCTTGCACAATCATATGGCATAGTAGACGAAGCGACCCTGAAAGCACTTGAAGATACTTATAGTAAAATCGGAGAAAATGGATTCCAGAGTTATGTTGTAGAAAGTGTCTTAACCAAGGTTGGCGCTAGTGAAGCAACAGTTGCTAGCGCGACAGACGCAATTCCAATTGCAGGATGGATAAACATAGCCGCACAAATTGTTAACTTCATAAATAATGCACCACAAAAATTAAAAAAACTACGATACGTAGTCAATGCAGCTGCAGCAGTCCAATTATTTTCCATGTATATGACTTATGCAGATGAAATACACACGGGACATGTAACCGCCACTGAAGTAGGCTCTATGGTTGGTTCGCTTGGGTCTGGAAAATCGGGTTATACGGGCGGAACAGCTGATGCTACACAAACACCACTCTACAACTACCTAATAAATAACAATACCTCTGCCGCCCAATCCAGTACCACGGGTACATCGACGGCTTTAATAAATAGTGTTATAAACACCGCCTACGCCGCGGGTACATCAACTCCAAGTCAAGGCACTGCTAGCCCTTATGTATGTAACAATGGTTCTCCAGTGCCACCCGGACAGCTAGTCTGTTCAGAAGAAAAGTTGGGTGGGAGTAATAGTATACTTGATAGCTTAAAGTCAATTATAAATCAAGGTGGTGGTGTCCTAACAAAGTTAGCTTACATATGGAATCATTCTCTTGGTTGGTTACTGAATATCCTTCAAAATGTTCTTGGGAATCTTATAAGCACCATTTTTATAAATGCATCAAAAGCCGCTGATCTGACATGCGATATCCCATTTGCTAAAGATTTTAATCCTTACTGCGTCGCTCGCAGCGCAGTGCTAAGTTCAATGACCTTTCTTCAAGATGTTATAACGAAATGGCTTATTCCTAATCCTATTAGTGCAAATATGAGTGGAGGGCGAACTTTTGACGAAATGGCTGCCGGAGCTGATGTGTCGGGTAATGATTTTGCTCACAATGGCATAGGCGGCAAGGTTTTGAACCCAACACAAGTAGCAGTTATTCTCAACCAAAACCAAAGCCAGGATTATAAATTATTCTCACAACAATCGATGTTCGCAAAATTATTTGATACTAGTAGCTCTTACTCATTAATCTCAAGAATCGCAATGGCCATGCCAGTTAGCTTTATGTCCGCAGAAACTTCTTTCGCTGACTTCTTCAGTAATCCATTTGGGAACATGTTCACAAGTTTTGCGGCAATTCTGAATGGTAAAGCCGTAGCCGCTATTCCAGCACAGTCCGATCCCTTTGGAGTTCCGCAATACGGCTATACTCAAAATGATTTAAATGCAATCGGTGATCCTGAAAAATACTGGACCGATCACTGTAACGGTGACTCCTCAAAAGGTTACCAGCCAGACAATTCTTACAATATTTCGGCTAGTGGATCCAGTAGCATAGATCCGAATACTGGTATGCCCATGAACACTACTACAGATCCTTGTGAACTACTTATGGCCACAGTCGGAAGTGTTGGTGGATATTTCGATACAAGCACTCTCACATCAGATAATCTAGCAGATGTTAGCTCATCAACTACAACCAATACTCCTCCTCCCTCTAGCTCGGCGGGATTATCTAATCCTTTTCCTGGTGGATGGATTCCCAACAGACTCGATATGGGTTATGATGGTACTTTTTCAGGTAGTGTAGTGGCACCATTTAGCGGGACTATAATATACTCATCTAGCTCTTTTTCTAACTGGGGTGGATATATTGAGCTTAAGGCAGACTCACAGCCATCTGGGTTAATCACAAAAACATTGTATTTCGCTGAGGGCTTAAAACCAGCTAGCGGAATATCGGCTGGGGTACATGTTAATGCGGGTGACCCAATAGCAATCCCAGCTCCCTCTCCTTACGGCAATGCATACCAAACTACATCAGACGGATCGGGTCAAATCGAGTGGGGAGTAGCGGTTGACGGCACAACAGGGACTCCTACAAATCCGTTAGCCGAAAGTGGTATTACTAATAGGAAACAAATGGTTCTCGATTTCGCCAGTTGGGCTGAGCAGGCACTAGGAGTAGCCGCTCCTTCGTCAACTAATTCTGCGGGGTATCCATGATTAATAGAAAAAATAAATTCAAAATTATTTTACTTGTAACAGCCTCATTTTTAATGCCGTTGTTGATGCTAGGCAGCTCACGGGCCGCTCCGTTGCCTTTATCAGAGTTAGAGGCTTTAAATACATGGACAAACTGGGTGGGTACTAATTGCAGCTCTTCATCGGTATCAAGTGCTTGTTGTACTTCTGGGTCAGTTATAACCTTAGTTGGAAATGATAATATAGCAAAAGCTTACAACTTCTTTTTACAAAAAGGTCTATCGCCAGCACAGTCAGCTGGTATAGTCGCAAACCTCTACAACGAATCAAGCGTTAACCCTAGTACAAGTGGAACTAACCCGACCGCTTCCCCTGCTTTCGGAATTGCACAGTGGACACCTGGTAGTAAATTTGCGACTGACTTAAATTACCTGGAAGGTCAGGGATATATCCCAACCGGTTCATCTCCAATAGACTTGGGTGTCCAGCTCGAGGTATTGTGGGAGGAAATTAATGGAATAGGTAGTACTAGTGGTGGGTATCCTACTAATATTATTCAACAATTGAAGCAAATTAATGACCCATCTCAGGCTGCTATTTTTTTTAGAGATAGTTTTGAGAGGTGCAATATGAGTTACAATAGTTGTTCCGATAGGGGGAGCGTGGGATTGGCGGTTTACCAACAATATTCAAATCAAGGTGTTGGGTCAATTTCCCTAGGAACTCTTAATAGTGGTTGCCAGAATCAAGCAATTAGTGCTCAATGTCAATCGGCAACCGGCGATACAATGATTTTATGTGAAGCAAACAAATTTAATGGTATTTATTATGATTTTGGCGGAGGTCATCAAGGGATACAAAACTTCTTAGCTTCCTGTCCAGATCCAACTAACCCACCAGCAAGTCCAGCCAATCAACCAACCGGTGGTCCCAATGGTGGAAATCCTAATCCATGCGCAACGGATTGTAGTGGCCTAGTAAGCATAGCTGTTGACATGGCATTTAATCAAAATTATGATTGGATTGTCGGAAATAATGGGAAAATGCAAGACATGGGATCATCTAATGGCGCCGGTTTTTGGAAATCAGTACCAATTTCACAGGCTCAACCTGGCGATATAGTAACCCTACCTCAGACGGCCAACACTGTGGCGCATGTCGAAATAGTCGTTAGCGTGGACAACGCCAAGGATCAAATTGTTAGTTTTGGATCAAGAGATACTGGACTTCAGACTGGTCAGGGAAACCCAACCTCTTTGTCGTATTGGAAATACGCTTACCATTGGACCGGTCCAGGGAATAACGGCAATTAAATGGGTGGACTAAACTCAAGTCAGATAAAAAATATAATAATTTTAGTTTTGATAATAATCGTGGTGCCTTTTTTTGATATAACTCTTCGGGGTACGATGTTAAACAATGCGGAGGTTGTCAGGATTAATCAATCATCGGGTCTTCAGGGAGAAATTAACGCCAGCCTATTTGGTAATTCGCAAAAAAACAGTATCTCTACAGATACCTCAAAGATTGTGATATCAAACATTAAATATTTTGATGAGGGCAAGTGGGCAATCGTAGTTATAAAAATACTACCTAATTCTGGCTCTTCTTTGCTAATCTTAAGAAGCATTGGTTCGGTCTATGTAGTCACCTTTGGCCCAGGCACTTCAATTCCTCAGTCTACAACCATTACGCTACCCGTCGATTTAACCAATTACTTAGAACTAAACAAAATGGTTGATCAAAATGACTAATAACTATTTAAAAATTATCCGACTAGCTTTAGTAGTAATTTTTATCGAAATTTTGTTTTCTTTATACTATTTACTTAACACGATACAGCTTAAAAATAATACTACTTTAATATCTGTAAAATCTTTAGGGGTTAACGATAGCTTGATGGTCGGAGTGAAACAAGGTCAGTTTATGTCAATTGGCCGAGGTGAAGCCAATATTAGATTATCGCCCGGTAATTATGTGGTGGAGTCCTACAGCGGACGGCTTGTTGACATAAAAACTCTTAGCGTAGGTAAGAAAACTCAAACCATACAATTAAGTCCAAGCCTAGTTTATCGGCTTCCTGTCTTAAGTAATGTAATCTTCGATGGATTGTCTGCGCTTTCAAATAATGGTATTACGGTTTCACAGATAAATATGCTTAAGTCTCTACTGTTTACATTTAGGCCTTATGGGCAAAATATATCAATTATTGATAATTCTTTAACATCTTCTTTGCCAAACCCAGCAAATTCAAATCCTTTTTCGCTCCAATTCAATTTAAAGATTGACTCGACAATATTTAAAGCTAATCTTAGCTACGGCAGCGACTTAAACTCAATCACACTGAATTTATACGACAATAACAATAAACTAGTCTACAGTTCTCAATAATCAATAACCTGGCGGAGAGGGAGGGATTCGAACCCTCGCGGAGAATTGCTTCCCCCTATCGATTTAGCAAACCGACCCCTTCAGCCTCTTGGGTACCTCTCCATATCTGGTCTGGCGGAAGGGGTGGGATTCGAACCCACGATAACATTGCTGCTACGCTGGTTTTCAAGACCAGTTCCTTAAACCACTCGGACACCCTTCCATTAACAGATAGTGATAAGAAACATTATACTATAAAACACTATCAATATTATCTAAAAATTCCTGTTGTATTTATTGTGTTGTAAATATATCCGATGTTTATTGATATCTGTAGTGCGCTTAAGTTATACTGATTATAAGACAAAAA
>JAJXVX010000013.1 GCA_021781915.1 bacterium | reverse complement strand
TGATGCAACCTACTTGTTGTTTGCATTGGGAATAATTGGAGTGGGTCTACTAGCCATACCGATTTTAGCAGCCTCAAGTGCCTATGCTATTAGCGAAACAATCGGTAAAAATTATCAGGGTTTAAACCTCAAGCTTAACAAAGCGCCGGATTTTTACGGCGTAATAATTATTTCCATGATACTCGGCATATTAATTAATTTTATCGGGCTTAACCCAATTAAGGCTTTAATTTATTCGGCGGTTTTAAATGGTATGGTCGCTCCAGTTATAATTGTTCTAATCATACTTCTTGCAAGAAATAAAAAGGTAATGGGCCAGTTTAAAAATTCAAAAATTGCTACGTCGCTTGGTTGGGTCTTGGCAGTTTTGATGTCCGTATCAGGCATCGCAGCTATTTATTCTATGTTACCTTAAGACGATCGTAGAGAATCTATCGGTAACTTTTTAGCTGCTTTGATGGCAGGTATGGAACCGAATATCAAACCAATTATTATTGATATTAATGATGCGAAAACTACTAATTGCCACGTAATAATAGGTTTAACTGAAGTCGATAAAATTATAAACAGATCGATTAAATAAGAAAGAACAATCCCAATAATTCCGCCGACAAAACTCAAAATAGCTGATTCTACTAGAAATTGAAAAATAATTTGTCGGTTAGTCGCACCAATGGCTTTTCTGATTCCAATTTCATGGGTTCTTTCAGCAATCGAAACAAGCATAACATTCATTATTCCGACTCCTCCGACTAGTAAAGAGATAGCGGCCACGAAACTAATTAATCGAGTCAACAAATCTAAAGTTCTTTTAGAATTATAAGAAATTCCCGACAAAGTTGTTATTAGAGTATTGCTCTGATTACCATTAATTTCATCAAGATGAGACTGTAATGATTTCACTACGCTATTTTTATTAGTATTTATAGTCATAAAGATTTGATAGACAAAGGCATTGTTGGAGCTAATATTTTGAGCAGCGTCATAATCGATGAAAACTGAATTATTAAAATCTACTAACTGAGAAAAAGGTATGTTAGTGACTGGGTTCAATACGCCTTCAACAATGAATGGAGAGCCATTGATATTGACCGTTGCGCCTAGAGGAGTTATTTCTCCAAAAAGTTTTTCGGCTAGGTTTTGACCTATAACTGCACTATTGATTGGGTTACCGGGTTGATCGATAAACGAACCTGCGTTAACAGATAAACTTAAATAGTTATTTAGATACTGATTTGTTCCTACCACGACGCCTGATTTATAAGACGAAACCGTTCCGATAATTTTCGTTCTTAGAATACTGTAGGGGGCTACGTTGCTAACGCCCTTAAAGCTATTTAATCCGGCGACATCTAGATAATTCAAACTGCCGCTTGGAGATATATTTTCTAGGTTTGTCACGAAATTAGATTTAGAATCGGGTTGATTTATTGATTTGGGTTGAATGACAAATTTATTATGAGAAGACGAATCGTTAAGTTGATAGTTGACCTGCTGTTTAATACCGTCGCCGATGGCAATAATCATAATAACTGAAGATAGTCCAATGACAATGCCCAAAATAGTCCAAAAATTTCGCCATCGGGTATTGTAGATAATATCCAAACTTAATTTGAAATGACTGATTAGAACAGAGGATTTCATTTTTTCCTCCGACTGGATTTTTTTTGTTTTTTAGTCTTACTAGTCTTGTCGATTCGATCAATTGTTTTCATTAATACAGATACGCCAGCAAGATTATCTTCGTCACTTTTCATTAATGAAGGCCTTAGTAGTAACTTGGCTGTTTTGGCAATTTGTCCGTAAGGAGTCACTTCGTCCTGAACTATCGAACCATCCTTCATATAAACAACTCTCGAAGCATACCTAGTTAATTCAGGGTTATGCGTTACAAAAATTATCGTATTACCGGCTCGATGTATTTCAGTTAATAGCTCCATAATAAGCATAGACGATACACTGTCCAGATTTCCGGTTGGTTCATCGGCTATGATTAATTTTGGATTATTTATTAAAGCTCTAGCGATCGCTGCACTTTGTAGTTGGCCACCACTTAGTTGATTGGGGTAAAAATATTCTTTTTCAGAGATACCGACTCGGTCTAGAATTTCTGTGGCTAATTTCAATCGGCGACTAGACGAAACCCCTTTATAGACTAATGGCAAACTGACATTGTTGATAATATTCAATCTGTTCAATAAATTATATGATTGAAAAACAAAACCTATCGTATCGCGCCTGATTTTGGCCGCTTGATTTGGTTTTAGACGAGCAACGTACTTATTATCAAGCATATAAGATCCTTGCGATGGTTTGTCTAGCAACCCGATAATATTCATGAGAGTGCTCTTACCAGACCCACTGGGACCCATGACAGCCACAAATTCACCTTTATCTATATTCAGGCTAATAGAATCAAGGGCTAATGAGCTAGCATCGCCAAATCCAAAAATTTTGCTTATTCCTTCTAACTTAATCAAAGACATGTGTTATCTTATAGCATAAAATATTATTGCAAATTAGTGCAACAAAATTATAAAAATATAAACAAAAATTTAAAATATTAGTTATAATTATTTACTGTTGGAGAGGTCGCCTAGTGGCCTATGGCGCACGCTTGGAAAGCGTGTTGGGTGAAAGCCCTCGAGGGTTCGAATCCCTCTCTCTCCGGCATTATTCTGGTGCAAAAATTCCAAATTTATAAACCAATCATACTTTAGGATTAAGTTTATCTGGGAAAATCCAGTATTTATACCATAGCCAGTTCCAAATAGTAAAAAAACCCGAGGACATAAAAAAACCAATGTAGGGTGTAATACCTACAGCTACTAGACCCCAAATAAATAAATAGTCGATGATGAATCCTATAGCTTGAATAAATGCATATCTGCCAGCATGCTGCATTTCACTCAAATGAATTCTATCTGAAAAAGTCCAGAATCGCTGAATCATATAATTGCTTGTCCAACCAATTACGTCAGCCATTATTTTTGCCGGTAACCAGTCCCAATGGAAGATACTATACAGTAAGGCGAAAATACCATAACCAAGCCAAAAATAAACCCCTCCACCGAACATATATTTAATAAATCGACTTAATCCATCGTTTTTCAATAATTGTACTGTGCGATACTTTAAACTTATACAAATCACAAAAAGATAATATCATAACACTTTAAAAAATAACGATAGGTAATCACGGTAGAGGTCTTAAGAACGATAAGATAAAAAGTAATAAAAAATTAACTTATTATCGAGCCACTGGTATGTCCAAGAACAGTGTTTAATATATTTTTCTTTTTCATCGCTTCAAAAATAATTATCGGTAAATCGTGGTCCATCGCCAAGCCGATTGCAGCTTTATCCATTATTTTAATATTATTATTCGAAAGTACCTCTTTATGACTAATGTTTTCAATTTTTAAAGCGTCACTGTATTTATTCGGGTCCTTATCATAAACTCCATCATACTTAGTAGCCTTTAAAACTACCTGGCAATCAAGCTCAAGAGCTAAGGATACTGCCGCCGTGTCCGTTGTTATATATGGTCTGCCGATACCACCGGCTACGATTATTACTCTATTTTTTTCAAGATGTTTATTGGCTAAGCGATGGATAAACTGTTCGGCAACTTGAGTAGCAAAAATATTTGATAAACAACGAGTGGCTATTCCTTGAGCTTCAAAGATATCAGTCATCGCCAAAGCATTCATTAAGGTTCCTAACATGCCAATATGATCGGCGGTGACTCTTTTAATACCGTTGCCAGCCAACCTTTCACCTCTGGCGAAGTTACCACCACCAACCATTATAATAAGTTCGACTTTATGTTCTAAAACCGGTTTTATCTCACTGGCCAACCAAGTACATATCTTAGGGTCAATCCCGCCATCAAAATCACCCGACAACTGTTCGCCTGAGAATTTTAACAAAACTCTGGTGTACTTTTTATCAGTCATTTGAATCAGTTTAAAACATAAACCAAAATAATATCAATAAAAAAACTAATTTATTGATATTATTAAACAAGATTATGATTAAGATTTCATCGTGGAATATAAATGGCATTAGGTCGGCTAATAAAGACGGCAAGTGGGATAACTTTATTTCAAAAATTAATCCAGATATTATTTGTTTACAGGAGATTAAAGCCAAGGAAGACCAGGTTGATTTTCTCGACCATTCCTATTTTAAGTACTTAAATCCGGCTACGCGTCCCGGCTATAGCGGAACAGCTATCTTATCTAAATCAGAGGCTCTATCAATCTCAAAAAACATAGACCTAGAATTAGTCAACTCTAAGAAGAACTTAGTTGATAAATACGGTGACGCCAACGAAGAGGGGAGGGTCACAGTCGCTGAATATGAAAAATTTTATGTAATCAGCGTTTACACGCCAAACGCAAAAGATGACTTAAGCAGATTAGATTTCAAACACAAAAACTGGGATCCAATATTCCTAGAGTATGTGAAATTTCTTGAAAAAAACAAACCAGTGATAATAACAGGGGACATTAACGTTGCAAACGAGGAAATAGATTTAGCCAATCCAAAAGCTAACCGAGGCAAAAAAGGCTTTACCGATCAGGAGAGAGAAGGCTTCAAGAAAATTCTCGAGTCAGGCTATGCTGATAGTTTTCGGGTGTTTAATAAAGAAGGCCAAAACTACACCTGGTGGAGTCATTTCGCGAACTCCAGACAAAGGAATGTCGGTTGGAGAATTGACTATATTTTAATATCTAACAGATTGTTAAATAACCTAGTTTCCGCAACCATCGAAAAAGATATCATGGGATCAGACCACTGTCCAATATCGATTGAACTAAATATTTAAAACTAGTTGATTTATAATTACTTACTACACTATGCCGACATCAACCTCCAAGAAACCTTTTGCTGTTTTTGATATAGATGGCACGATTATCAGATGGCAACTATATCATTCTTTAGCCGATAATCTAATAAAAAATGGTCATATTCCTACCAAACAGGCCAATCAGATTATAGAGTCAAGAGAAAAATGGCAAAAAAGACAATTCGGATTTACATTTTTAGATTATGAGAACGTGCTGGTACCTATCATGCAAAAAACGTTGCCAACTCTTTCATCTGAGACTTATAAAAAATTAACGACCGAGGTATTTGAACATAACAAAGACAGAATATATACGTTCACAATTAACCTAATCAAATCATTAAAACTAAAAGGTTATCTAATATTTTTAATATCAGGTTCAATGGAGGCCTTAGTAGAGCAGGTCGCAACATATTATCAGTGTGATGATTTCGCCGGATCTAAATTAACTTTTGAAGGTAAATCAGTCAATGGTCAAGATTTAATAATGACTCACGCCAACAAATCGGATTATCTTAAAATAATGGTGAAACGCCACGACACAGATTTTACCGACAGCATAGGGGTAGGTGATACCGATGGAGACATTGAAATGTTGAAACTTGTTGAAAATCCGATTGCTTTTAACCCAAACTCAGAGTTATTCAATTTCGCTTTTAACAATCAGTGGAGAATTATAGTAGAGAGAAAAAATGTAATATATAATTTAGAATACAATGACGGCAAATACTGTTTGGGAAATTCAGAACTCTGATAAAGCTCTTTTCCCAGATGTTTTGTGGGATAAGCCAGAAAATAAAATTCATGCTAATAGCGCTTTAATTATAGGAGGCAGTAGCACAAACTTTCATCTAGTATCGGATGCTTACGCTTATGCTCAAAAAATAAATTTTGCGCAGTTAAAGTTTTATCTGCCTAAATCGTTAGAGAAATTAACCCGTAGTCTGTTAATAAATACTGAGTACGGCGATATCAATAAAAGCGGTAGTTTTGCGATGACTAATCTGGCTAATTTGATTTCTTTGAGTGCTCAGTATGATTCAACTATTTTAATTGGTAATCTAGGTGAATCTAGCGAAACAAATTTACTTTTCGAAAAGTTAAGTAATCAAATTATTAATAAAAATTTAATCTTGTGCAACGACAGTTTGCAGTTTCTCAACAATCAACAACTAACTACTAATCCGGAAAAATTTACGTTAATTGTTGAATTAAACCAGTTACAAAAAATAATCAGGTTGCTTAATTTCAGTCAAAACATAAAATCATCAGACGACTTAACTATAATTGCCGACATCGTATCAAAATTAGCAAAAAAGTATTTACTAAAAATAGTTTTAAGAATGAACCAACATGTTCTAGTTTTCGCCGACGATAAATGTAGTTTGACTAAAAAAAATCAAATCGATGATAAATGGTCTTCAAAAATATCCGTTGAAATAGCCAGTTGGATGAATTTTAATACAGTTAAAAAATACGAAAGGTTAACAACTGCGGCCTTCAGTATTTAATGGTGCCGCGAGACGGACTTGAACCGTCACAAGATTGCTCTCACTGGATTTTGAGTCCAGCGTGTCTACCAATTCCACCATCGCGGCTAAAACTATACCTCAACAGATGATTGTACTATAATTATAAATACTAGGCTAGTCTTTTTAAATATGACAAACAACTTCCAAAACAATCAATCTGAACTTGAAAAACTAAAGGCAGTTGAGTTAATAAGACAAAAAGTATCTCGAATTTATCAAACAAGCCCTTCTGCTATTGATGAAGAGCAGGTTATTAAAACTTCGCCGAATAATAGCCCACATCAAGATTATGTTAAAAATCTGCTAGCAACGGAGACTAATATTGCCTCTATCCAAACCAAATGGCACGACTACTATTTAAGTTTACCGGACGAAGAAAAATTTCAAGTTTGGCAAGAATTCTATGATTCAAATAATAAAAGAAAAGAACATAAACACACAGGATCAAACGATCTAGTTTCCAATAAAACAAGTATTCTAGAAAGTAGACAAAACAGCCTCGATAAATTTTCCAGCAATAATATTTCATCAGCCGATAAAAAGAATATTAAACAGGAAATAATATTAAGAGCTTCTAATCAAAAAAGTAATTCTAAAGTTAATTTTAAAGACCACCTTAAATCTCTATTTTTTGGATTATCGGTCGGTTTTTTAACTTTATTCATATTCCTATTTGGTTTTTTTAACCAAGTCATAATCACTCCTTTCATCCAGCCAAGCACGACCGATTCTGCTACCCCCCTAATTTTGACCGGATCAAACGTCGCGCCAACCAACAGTCCCGAAATAATTATTCCTAAAATAAATGTCCAAATTCCAGTAATTTATTCTGTCACATCTAATTCGGAATCGGTGATTGAAAATAATCTCGAAAACGGGGTTGTTCATTATCCATCTACCGTCATGCCTGGGCAAATAGGGAATAGTGCTTTTTTTGGTCATTCCTCAAACAATATTTTAAACCCTGGACGGTATAAATTCGCTTTCGTCCTACTCCATACGCTAGTAGATGGCGACACTTTCTACTTAACATACAATGGTACAGTTTATGCCTACAAAGTCATATCTCACAACATAGTACCCCCCAACGATGTCTCCGTCTTAGGATCGGTACCAGGCTATGACGCAACAGCAACCCTTATAACTTGCGACCCGCCGGGGACAAGTATCAACCGACTGGTAGTGGTGGGTGAACAAATTAGTCCAAACCCATCAGGCAATGTGGCTGCCAACCCACTTCTGACTTCTTATCAGAACCCAACCACTCTACCCGGCAACGGACCGAGTCTTTTTTCAAAAGTATTCAGTTCATTAACCAACCGGATTGTTGGCATCGTCATTTTAATTATCTTTCTACTAGCTGCTATTAAGTGGTTATACAGTTTTAAAAACTAATTAAAACTATTTTGCAATCATTGAAGTTTGAGTGAAATAACTGTTAGTTGAACCAGTAGCTGGAACTATCGAGTATAAATCTGAATAATCAGGACTGAAGAACGAGTAAAGGTTAGGGGTTGCTGGAGATAACACTCTTAAATTAGCGTCATCATAATCGAATACAACGAATTTACCGCCTGAAACATATGTCAACCTGTCTCCGTCCATCCATGAAGCGTTGGTTTGTGGAGCATCGATAGGCAGATTTACGGTATAATTATAGGCATAACCGCTCTCTAAATTATAAATAGCGAAATGATTCTGGCTTTCAGCCATAATAAACTGCGCAGTCGATGAAAAACTTAAATAATCTGGGTTTTTAACCAATAATACCTGAATTGGTCCTGGAGCTGAATCGGGGTTGTTGTTGAGCTGACTTACTGGATCTTGATAGATGTATATTTTGCCAGTTGCAACGTCGCCAACAACCACATAAGGCACTGAATTATAGGTTGTCAGATTAAGCAAGTATTTAGTAGAAATCTGGATTGATTTAATAATGTAAATTTTCGTACCAACTTGTTCCTCTACTAAAGCCTTGCCGGATGATGCATCACTACTCGTCACAAACAACAGCACATTATTGGAATAAGATCTGTAAGCAGATACATTAGATATAGTCTGGTTGACGACTTGAGGTGTAGAAATATCTACTGAATAAAGCTCCTCGCTAGATGAATTATATAGATAGTAAAGATTATACTGATTATTTATCATTGAAATTTGATTGAAAGACAAATTATTGAAAGTTTTGTTAAGATTTAAGCTATTTGCCGGATTTTGTGTATCTACTAATATATATTCTGAATTGCCGTCAAAAGTATGTTTCAACAAAACGTGCCGGTTATCGGAAGACCATTGAGCTAAACTCCAACTTTGTTGAGATGAAGCAACCGATAAAACTGCTTGAGGTATAACTACATTTACTGGCGGGGTGGTAATATTGCTTAAATCATACAAGTAGAACTGATTAAATTGTTGACTATCAGAAACAAGCAACCATCTTCTATCCAAGCTTTGAGTGTCAAAAGAAGGTAGACCTGCAATTGTTGATACATGCTGAGTTGTTAGTTTTGAGGGGAATAGAAAAGGATAATCAAAATGCTCCACGGTACCGCCGCTAACAATAATTGATCTAACCCACGGCGTATAACCATTTCTAACAATCTTTACGTTATAAGTACCAGCCGGTAGCAAGAAACTAGTGTTAGTCTGAGAAGGGAATAGCCTATTATTTATATAAATATTGGCTGGGTTCGGTTGAGACGAAAAGAACAATAACCCTTTTTGGATAACTTCTCCACTATTGTTAACGCCGAATCCTTCAGTTACATAAAAAAGAATGACAGTGGTTAATCCTATCATTATCGTTATCAAAATATATCCTACAATTAGCAGAATTTTATTACGACGATTTCTTAGTGGATCCAGATAATCCATATATACCTATTTATTGCTATAATACCTTATAATATATATTATAAGGTTAGACGGGTATAAAACATAACAGTAAGCGATGTTTTGTCTATGGCAAATAAAAATCAATCAAGTCAAGTTTTACACAAACAAAAACATTCTCCAAGTATTACTTTGAAAAGAGAGAGCGTGGGAAGGCCGTCCAATAATGACAAAAATAAAGAAAAAATTACTTCAAGTAAAATTAAGCTAAAAAGAACTATTAAACGTCTTCCTGCAATATCAAAAACCGGACTTGATTCGGGGCGATTAATCAGGGCAAAATCAGTCGAAAAATCTCCAAAAATATCTAGATTTAATCATCCTGCTGTAATTGAAAAAAAAACAGCCACTACACTTAAAACTGGTTATCAAGCTAAAAATTTTGTTCCGCTGGAAGATTATTTTAACGAAGAAGATGATGAATTGTTTAACAAAGCTATTCGACGCGCAAACCTATATCAAAGAAGTATAGATGAAAGAGAGTCCATAAATAAACCGTCATATAGTGGTTTCAATAGAAAAATTGTCGTCGCGGCAGTTACTGGACTAGTTATTTTTATGGGTTTTCTCACTATTGTTAATCTACCGAATTCTAAAAGCGTCATACTTAGCCGTTCAACCGGATTCATGGCTCAAATCCCCAGTTTTAGCCTAGCTGGATTCTCACAGACCAATCAAGTAAGCAAAATGGGTCTATTTTCAACGACCTATTCCAGTAATACCGATAACCGAAATTACAGTATCGAAGAATCACCGACTTCAATGTCCAGCACTCAACTAAAAAACAGTTACGTATCAACCCATTACAGAAACTATATTGATTTAAGATACAGCCAAACCGAAATATTCATTTCATCAAATCTAACCCAGGCGACTTGGATAAAAAATAATGTTTGGTTTAAGTTATCCAATAATTCAGCTCTGTCGTTAAATCAAATTTCAAAGCTAGCATTATCTAATTAATATATCCGAATAATTGAGATTAGATTATAATTATCTCTACCATGAGTGAAATTAGAACCCGATTTGCCCCCAGCCCAACTGGTTTTATGCACCTAGGATCCGTTCGAACTGCATTATTTGCTTGGTTAGTGGCCAAAAAATATAACGGTAAATTTATTCTGAGAATTGAAGATACTGATAGAAATAGACTAGTCGAAGGTTCAGTTGAACATATTATTAAAACTCTTAGGGCATTAGGCATCTACTATGATGAAGGACCCGATAAAGACGGCGGCTATGGACCTTATTTTCAAAGTCAAAGACTAGATATTTATCATCAATTTGCAAAACAATTAATTAAAATAAAAAGAGCCTACGCCGATCCTTATTCAAGTGACGAAGTGGACAAATTCAGACAAGATGCCAAATTAAATAAAAAACCATTTCTGTTTCGAAATTATCGCCCAGATTCTTCAGCGGAGTGGCATATCGGTATGCCTTTAAGATTTTTATCTGACCCGAAACCATATACTTGGGAGGATGAAGTAATGGGAAAGCTTTCGGCCGGAGAAGAGGCTGTTGATGATTATGTAATAATTAAGTCCGATGGTTATCCGACTTATAATTTTGCCCACATCATTGATGACTATTTAATGAAAATAACCCACGTTATTAGATCGCAGGAATTCATTGCATCAACGCCAAAATTTTTAAATCTCTATGAGGCTTTAAATTTCACCAAACCAATTCTTGCAACCCTACCACCAGTATTGTCGTCAGACGGCAAGAAAAAATTAAGCAAAAGGGACGGGGCGAAAGACATACTAGAATACCTTGATGAAGGGTTTTTGCCAGAATCAATTATCAATTTATTAGCATCTTTAGGTTTTAATGATGGCTCGACACAAGAGCTTTTTTCCATACCAGAATTGATAGAAAAATTTGATCTTAAAAGAGTGCAAAAGAGTGGGGCGATTTTCGATGAAAAACGCTTACAATGGATGAACAGCCATTATATTAGACAATTAAGTATCGATGATCTTTTTGTCCAATTTAATAATTTTTGGCCGCCTGAAGCAAAAAATTTCGATGATCAGTATAAGAAAAAGGTTCTAAAGACATTTCAGGATAGACTAAAATTTGGACAGGAATTAACTGATCTAAGTTTATTCTTTTTTAAAGAACTGCCAGTTAACTCGAACTTGATTAAGGATCATAAACAGCTTTCAAAACTAACAAACGATGAGCTGAAAAGTCTATTAAAAATTTCAATAGACGAATTAACTAAAACTAATTTTAATTTGTTAGATATCCAAAGTTGCCTAAATAGTCTGTTACTTAAAACAAGTCAAAAACCAGTCGTTTTATTTAGTCTCATCCGGATAGCTCTTACTGAAACTTCGTCGAGTCCAGGACTAGCAGAAACAATCGAAGTTTTAGGTAAAGAAGAGTCATTAAAAAGGATAAATACTCTGTTAGAAACACTAGCTTAATAAAATATAATTGTTATACTTAATTTATGGATAATAAGCCCTCTAGGTATGACAAATA
>JAJXVX010000047.1 GCA_021781915.1 bacterium | reverse complement strand
TTATTTTTCATTTAAAATATATGTGGCTTTGGCTACTCTTTTAAATTTAGTTTTATTTTGAAGATTTAACAAAATAGTAGTTTCTTTTACGAATCTATCTTTTAGAACTGATCTGATTATTTCATCCTTATGCAAAGGCTTTTTAGCTTCCTTAAGAATTTTTCCTATAATGTCTGACACAGTTCCTCTAGAATATCCCCATTCTTTTAGTGCGTAAATACCGCGACCGACGAGTACAAATCTTTTATCTTTGATTAATTCATTGTGAATAGCTTGAGTTGTAACGTTTTTACGTTTGAATTCACTTTTCTTAATTGACTCAGCTATGTCATTAAAATGCATTTGTTTACCATTTTCTTTCAAAATGACATAGATTTTGTCCCTAATATTTTTAGGGTTAACAGTAGGCCATTTTATTAAGCCCCATTGATTATTTAGGCTAGCCAATAGTTTGGATGAATTAGCCAACGAGATTAACTGTTTTTCGTTGCTATTCCCTGTTAGAGCAACCAAATCGTTGATTGTGCATGGAGAGTCTTTTTTTTGAATAGTTTCGACTAATTTATTTATCGATAGAGTTAATTTCTTTTCATCAAAATCAGACTTAAGAGCTACAGTAGTAAAATATAAATCATTTTCATTAACAACTGTGAACTTTTCTGAAAGAAGGGCGATAAAAGTTATCCTAGACTGTTCTATTTTGTCCCTGGTACCGCTAACCTTCTCTGTTAATTCGGCTATATTCAATAATCCGCCGTTGTTAGTTAGAATTTCTAAAATTTTATTATTGAATTCGGTTAATTCAGAAACTTGATTACTATCGTTATTGGTTAGTCCTCTAACCTTAACAAGAATGGTTTTTTCTAGTTGTCTAACTCTTTCTCTTGTAATACCGAGCATTTCACCAATTTGTTCTAGGGTTTCTTTTCTGTCAAATAGACCAAATCTTCGTGAAATAATTTCTCTTTCACGCTCTTTGTCAATCTGCCCAAGTATTTTATTTATAAGATCGACAGAATTTAAATCGAGTTGTTGTTTAGTGGCTACCATAGGAATATTTTTTAATTATACAATCATTACTCACAAAAGTCAAACATAATGATATATATTTTATAATATATATGACTAATACACTCATTATATGGTCTAAGATATATATTAGTCAATTGGTTTTACGTATTTACAAGTATATACGAAAACTATTTACTGGTTTTTCGTTTATTAAATCGTCTTTTTTTATCAGGAGCCTTATCTAATAACTCCTTAGCTTCTTTTTCATTAATTTTAGTAGCATCTAGACTTTTAGGTATTCTGGCATTCTTTTTGCCGTTGGTTATATATGGCCCATAAGGTCCGTTCAATATCTTTAGATCGTCGTTGAATATTTTAATGTTCTTTGCCTGGTCTTTTGATTTCTTGTCCTCATAGGCCTTCAGAGCCTCGCTAAGAGTGATTGAATGTGGGTCGAGGGGTTTTATAGATATAAATTGATTTCCAATTTTAATATAGGGACCAAATCTTCCAATATTTGCAATTATTTCTTCATTATCGGGGGTTTTACCAACGGTTCTAGGTAATTCAAAAGATTTTAATGCCATTGTCAGATCAACGGTTTCTAAGGTAGACCCATTTGGAAGTGGCGCGAAGTCAGGTTTTTCGTCATCTTCGTTTTCGCCTTTTTGAAGCATTGGTCCAAACTTACCGTATCTGGCGTATATATTTTTATTTGTCTTAGGGTCAACTCCTATCAGTCTAGCCTGAGATGCATCTTTTCTTGAGATGTTTTCCGAGTCCTTTATTAACGGGTGAAAATTTTTATAAAAATCATCAATAATTTTAACCCAGTCGTCTTTTCCGGTGGCAATTTTATCGAACTCTTCCTCTATATCAGCTGTAAATTTATAGCTAACTATGTTTTTAAAATGCTTAATTAAGAAATCAGTAGTAACATATGCAATGGCCGTCGGAACCAACTTATTCTTATCAGCTCCGATAGTAACTTTTTCGTTGTATTGAGAAATCGATTTATCTGGTTTGAGAGTGATTTTATTGATGTTAACTTCTTGTCCAACTAAATTTGTTTTTTCAACATATCCTCTTCGCTGTATGGTTGAGATAGTAGGCGCATATGTACTCGGTCTTCCAATTCCTAAACTCTCTAGTTTCTTAACTAGACTTGCTTCTGAATATCTTGCAGGTGATTTAGATAAGTTTTCGGTAGCGTTTATCTCTTCGAATGTCAGAATCTCTCCAACAGAAATGTTCGGCAAAATTTTATTGTTAACCTTGTCATTGTAGATCTCTAAAAATCCCTTAAATGTCAGAATCTCCCCAACGCCTATAAAGTATTTTTCGTTGTCTGAAATATCTATTTTAACTTCAGTTTTATCAATAACTGCCGGCGACATTTGAGATGCAACTGTTCGTTGCCATATTAGTCTATACAATTTATTGAGATTCTCGTCTGAGGTATTAATACTAGTTTTAGTGAAATTTGTCGGTCTTATAGCTTCGTGAGACTCCTGAGCTGACGAATTTTTTGTTTTATATTGAACAAAGCGAT
>JAJXVX010000046.1 GCA_021781915.1 bacterium | reverse complement strand
GAGTAATAACTATCCTGCCGGCTATAAACACCACATTATTGTCCTGTGATAAATCAAAGACAAATCCGCCAAAAGGACCGTAAACATTAACTACATCATCAGGCTCTAACCTAGACAAAGCCTTGGTGAATTTTCCATTAATCCTGGTACTAAACTGTAAGTGGTTCTGTTCGGTAGGAGAGCTGACGATTGAGAAACAGCGGGCTGGCGACTGTTTTTTACCATGGTAAAAACTAATAGCGGCGTACTGTCCAGGTTGAAATGAAATAGGTCGTTCTGAAGGCTCTTTTTTGAGCGTCAAAAGCAGAGTATTGTCATTAATTTTTTGATTGTCTTCGACTAAAAAACTATGCATTTAATTTTTATTTGATAACCCTATATACATTTTAATTTATTAGATTAAATAGTCAAACTAGGATCTCATAATCGAATTCAGAATCTTACTGATAAATTTATTATAGGATAGGGTGACCATTTTAGGATTTGATTCAACAAAGTTAAGTAGCTTACTCTTTGATTTGAAAATAAATTCATCTAAAGTGTCTTTCGAGCCGAACTTTGTGTCCGATTCAATCATATTTTTTATACTCTCGGAAAAACGAAACCATTCAATTAGACCAGTTTCATCAAGATTTTCAAATAATTCCGGCGCATTATTCTTGATATTGAGCTCCATTAACTCGACTTTTTGCTTATCTTTGGCTCTAAGTCCCGATATGGATCTAATTCGATATGCTGCCAAGTGAGCGACAGGGTGGAGTATTGGTACCGGCCTGAGGCTGTTTTTAGTTTGAAAATGCCATGGTTCATAAGATTCTCGACTGACTTCCTGGGATAGCGGAAAAAGCTCATATCTCAATACTCCGTTCTCATCTATTGTTCTTCTGCTTACCCAATCCAATAAGTTCGCTTTTAGCTCATTTCTTTTCTGCTCGTGTTCTTTTAGGGCAAACACAGAGGGTATGAGTAGTCCTTCGACTGATTCTAGTACAACTTTTTCTAAATACTTCAAATGACTAGAGCTCAGTGGACTAAGTATTAAAATATCTAAATCTCTGATGGTTCCATCAGTTCTATAATTAGATAATTCAAGATTAGGCCTTGGTTGAACAAGACGGTGTGCTAAATCATACGAGGTTTCTGAATCAGCCAATATGTTAGATACAACTCCGCCAACTATATAATAATTAGTGTCTCTAAGTTCACGGGCAAGTTCTTGATTGGCATTCCCAAGAACAGAGTATACATTTACTTCCTGTTTTTTCATTATTACATAATAATATATAACTTAGCTACGTTTAAAAAAAGTAGTTTAAAAAAATTTGGTAAAATACTTAAATGCATCAACACTTACCGGCCTTCATCCAAGCGATTGCTCCGATCCTCGATAAATACGGCTATTGGGCAGTTGGAGGCTTTATTTTACTGGAAGATTTTGGCATACCACTTCCCGGTGAAACAACTCTTATAACGGCGGCTGTTTTTTCGGTACTAGGCCATCTGAATATTTTTCTGGTTATACTAATCGGTATCATAGGTGCAGTAATTGGCGATAATATTGGTTTTGCAATCGGAGATTTCGGTGGCCGGAAATTAGTCGAAAAATTCGGAAAATATATCCTTTTAACACAAAAGCGGCTAGATAAACTAGAGGAATTTTTTAATAAAAGAGGTGGCTGGGTAGTAATGTTCGCGAGATTCATAGAGGGGTTACGGCAAGCAAATGGCATAATCGCCGGGATTTCTGAAATGTCTTGGCTAAGGTTCACGATTTTTAACGCTATCGGAGCCACTTTATGGGTGTCTGTATGGGCGACTGTAGGTTACTTTGCAGCTGACAATATCAATACACTGCTTAAATACCAGACCTACTTTACGATTGTGGTGTTTGCTTTTGTGATTATTTTTGGTCTATACAAATTTATTCGGGCAAAAAATCAGAAAGATTAAAGTCTTCCGGCGAGCCGAAATTATCATTGATTAGCTCGTAGGCTCTTTGAACAGTCACCTGATCTTCAGGACCTCTAATAGAATTCTCTTTTTCCACCTCTTTGGTTAGCCATGAAAAGAATTGAGAAGGCGACATGTTAACAAGCTTTAAAGAGAGCCTGGCCTGTCTGACAGATTCCTTGGTCTCGGCTTCTTTTAGCTTTTGAAAACGACTATTAAATTCGTCTGGTTCTTCAAAACCATTGTTGATTGGGATACGTTCTACATTTACCATAACAAATACTGAGAATACTCCTCTATAAGCAAAATATCAATTTTTTTTTTACAACATTATAAAAGATGTTAGTTTTTAATATTTTTTAGTTTTTTAATTATGCTCGAGGAATGGAAGAAAAGAAGAAAAATCAGGACCATCAACAAGAATATTAGATAGATGGACCGGTCTATTAAACTGGCGGAAATGATGGTCGAACTTGAAATATGACTAATCTTCTTTGACAGAAGTAAAACCGACTCACGTATGCCAATACCGGCCGGTGTAATACTAGCAAATAGAGATAAATTAGCGAATCCACTATAGGATAAAACTTGGTTAAAATTGACTTTGGATATTAAGCCAAGTTCGAGACCAAA
>JAJXVX010000045.1 GCA_021781915.1 bacterium | reverse complement strand
AGCAACTGAACCTTTTTCGGCAATATTGCCACCGTGTTTGGAAAAAGCTAACCTTACTTCTGGATATGTTCTGTTGATATTGTCGGTGGTTACACTGACTAAAATAGCGACACCGCCGGGACCGTAACCTTCATACAATGCTTCTTGTAAATCAGCGGCGTTTTTATCAGCCACTCGATTAATCGCTCGTTGAATATTGGCCTGTGGCATGTTGGCAACCTTAGCCCGATCTATTTCCAGCCGAAGAGCAAAATTAGTATCTGGATCAGTGCCGTTTCTAGCTGCCAGAGCGATTGCATTAGCTAGTTTAGTAAAAATAGCACCACGCTGAGCGTCTTTTAGTCCTTTTTGTCGTTTAATTGTTGACCATTTTGAATGTCCGGACATAGTAAAACTCTTTTTATCCCTGTTATTATACCATTTATTTTTTGTTTTTCATCTGTTTTTAGATTGACTTTTTTTGTTTTTTTAAGATAATTATAGAAGTTAAACAAGTATTATACGGACCCATAGCTCAGTTGGTTAGAGCACCTGCCTTTTAAGCAGGGTGTCGTGAGTTCAAGTCTCACTGGGTCCTCCAAACATCCTCCACAATACTTTTCTTGATGAGACTATTAGATTCTTAGTTGCACGCCTAATATATAAGTTCTAATCTTACTAAGTATACAGCTATTGACTTTATACTTTGAACTATGTATAATTATTGTATGTGTTTAATACAGGATTTGTATGTCAACTCAATTAATTAACTTATCACTTCCGGAAGATCTTGTTAAAAAAATTGACCGGGCGGCTAAAACTCAATATGCCAGCAGAAGTGAGTACATAAGACAAGCTGTGGTAAGCCGTCTTAAAACACAAGATCTTGATGTTTGGGAAGAGCTAGCTAGCGGTGCCGAAGAAATAAAGAATAGTGCCAAAAAAGCAGGCTACGTTACAGATAAAGATTTTAATCGAGCCGTAAAAGAGATTCGTCAGTCAGCAAGAAAGTAGCGATCTATGCGTGTTGTCTATGACACTAGCGTACTAGCAACAATTTTGTCACGTCGGAACATGATATTTAAGCTTCAGCTAAATGTATCTAATAACAGGGTGTCCTTAGTTACTTCATTATTTATCATTAATGAACTTGAGAAGGTTCTGTTTACGAAATTTAATCTTACCAAACAAGGAGCAAAATCACGTTCAAGGCTTCTGGCAAGAGTGTCTGAAATTGTTCAGCCAAATAATATCGACAAAGTTTCTCGGGACGAAAATGATGACTATATCCTTGCAACAGCTTTAACTGGTCATGCTAACTATATAGTTAGTCTTGATAAAGACTTATTGATACTCAAAGTATACAGAGGAATCCCGATAGTTACTCCAACCGAGTTTGATAGGATTTTATCTAAGACAGAGTGATAATGAATGATTTTTCTTCTCTTAGCTTAGTTGCAGTAGTTTTACTGTATAGCCCCACCAAATAATATGTTTTATACACCTATCATTGTCTGATAGGTTTTTATTTAAATAAAGAAATCTAGGCGCTAGGCGGTGATTGGTTTATGTTGTTTTGATTTAACGATTCGGGGACTTGATTCATTAGAGGTTGATTGACCGGCATCTGACCGTTAGTAGGAACAACCGGATTTACAAACGATCCATTCTCGCTTGAAGGCATCATCGGGTTAGTTGTTTGCGTATTTTTACTTATGGGATTCTGAACATTTGTTTGTTGGGAATAACTAGCTGGCTGGAACTGATTAACCGTAGGGACTGCGCTTGGACTATACGCTTCTGTCGGTGGATTATTATTTGGATTACCTAACGTCGGTGCATTAACCGATCCGTCATTATAAACAGATTTGCCGAATGCTAGTATCGGATAACCCACAACTGGAAGTAGAATTAAAAGCAAAACAAAAGCATCTGATTTACCAAATCTTTTTGATATTTCAATTGCTGCGAGTATAAAGATGATTAGGGCTATAAAATTAAGCACTGGTACCAACAATAGTAGTGACCACCAACCTGGTTTACCGCCGATTTCAAACATTAACCAAGAATTGTAAAACGGTACTATAGCCGCCCACCCGGGTTTATTTGCCTTCTTAAAGATGAACCAAAGACAAACAATAGTAAAAACAGAAAATATAAAAATTGGCACCATTAGTGCTCCAAATATGGCCATAATATGACCTAGACTTGTTGTACCTGTGGTTGTCGTTGTTGAACCACCGCTAAAATTAGTATATTGATAGGTTATAGTTGAAAACATGTTTTTAAATCCTTTATTGCTATGTTAGCACAATATAAACATAAACATAATATTTCGAAATTACCCCATTTTTATTTAGTGAAATAAGTCACATCTAATTTTTATATTAAAAGCTACACTGTAGTTACAGTATTAAAGGGAGGTATTATTATGGCCGAAGACAATAAAATACTTCGATTAGTTTATACCCTATTCTTAGGCGTATTACTAGCCCTTTTCGTAGGTGTCGGAACAGCAACATTTTACACGAGTCCAAAAATGCCACAATATCCGATTGAATTAAACACTGGAGGCAAGGAATTAACACCAGCTCAAATAGAAACACAAAATACCTTCGACAGACAAATGAGAACTTACGATAAT
>JAJXVX010000044.1 GCA_021781915.1 bacterium | reverse complement strand
GAATTTTGTTTAAATATAACGTCGGCATTAACGAGGTGGTCTTAATTGGAAACAATAAGACAACCAAATCACTAATAGATTTTTTAAGCGATAGCTCGTCGAGCGGCTACCACGTTTTAGCCACGATCAACGGCCTAAGAAGAGTTGGCATTGAACACTTTGCTAGTTTTAAAGCATTTAGTGAAAGTGAACTGGCTAAAAAAGTTTTAACGATCATCCAAACAGAGCTTTATCCTGACAAGGAAAAAAACGATGAGATCCTAACTTTTGCCCAAGAAAATCATGTGGCTTACCGTTTTGTCCCTGGTAATGAAGAAATATTTACCGGCAAGATGACAATTGATTTGTTTCATTCTATTCCGATTATTGCCGTTCATCAAACTTCCTTAATTGGTTGGGGGAGAATTGTTAAAAGATTAGTTGATATAATCTTTGGCATAGTTTTATTCATTCTGACTTCACCGATTATGTTAGTCGTTATAGTCATCTTAATGTTTGATCACGGTGATCCAGTTTTCTCTCAAAAAAGATTATCCCGGTTTGGTTCAACCATTAAACTTTATAAATTTAGGACCAACTACCATGCCTATCATCGAATGACGCCAGAAGAAGGTTTTGCTAAGATGGGAAAACCGGAACTAGCCATCAGGTACAGAGCTAACGGAGACTTTCTGGAGAACGACCCAAGAATATCTAAACTTGGACACTTCTTAAGAAAAACTAGTCTTGATGAATTACCTCAGCTTATAAACGTCATTAAGGGAGATATCAGTCTAGTTGGACCTAGACCGCTAGAACCGTTTGAGTTAGAAAGATACGGTAAAAAGAACTTAATCCTATCAGTCAAAACTGGTATGACTGGTCTAGCTGTCATATCCGGCCGAAGAGATATTTCTTTCGAAGAAAGAAGACAGCTTGATCTTTACTACGTTCAAAACTGGTCTTTCTTTATGGATTTATCAATTATTGCCAAGACAATTTTGGTAGTACTTGGTCGAAGAGGAGCTAAGTAGTAATATGGCAGCTAAAAAATTAAAGGTAGCAATAGTCTGTGATTGGCTACTGGGCATAGGTGGAGCCGAGAGAGTGGTATTAGAAATGCATAATCTTTTTCCTGATGCACCGATTTATACTTCGCAGTACGATAAATCGGCAATTGATTGGTTTGATGAGGCCGATGTTAGAACAACTTGGCTACAACATTTACCAAAAAGCTTGAAGAAATTCTTACCAATTCTTCGAGCCTTTGCTTTTGCCAGATTAAATTTGAGTGAATACGACTTGGTTATTTCAAGTTCCGGTGCTGAAGCTAAGGGTGTTCATACCAGAAAAGATGCCATTCATATCAATTACTGCCACTCGCCGACTCAATATTATTGGATTCGAACTAACGAGTACTTAAAAAACCCGGGCTTTACTTTTGGACTCAACTGGCTAGCTAAGATCGGCCTAAAATTATTTCTAGATCCTCTAAAAAGATGGGATAGACATGCTGCCAAACTGCCAGACTACATAATCGCTAATTCAACTCATACCCAAAACATGATTAAGAAATATTACCGACGTGACTCGACGGTTATTTTTCCGCCGGTTGATTATGATAGATTGAAATTAAAAGCTAATCCACCTAACAGACACGGTCTAATGATTGCTGGCCGACAAACACCTTATAAAAGATTTGATCTGGCTATTGAAGCCTGTAATCAACTAAAACTTCCACTAATCGTAATTGGAACAGGTCCGGATCATAAAAAACTGGAGAAAATGGCTGATCGAAACATTACTTTTCTAACCAACGTCAATGACAACGAAATAGTTAATCATTTCCAATCATCACTTGGGTTCATTATGCCTAACATGGACGACTTCGGTATTGTAGCAGTTGAAGCATTAGCCGCCGGAACGCCTGTTATAGCCTATGCCAAAGGCGGCTCTCTTGATTATCTAAAAGACAACCGTAACGGTTACTTTTTTGAACGACAAACGGTCAAGAGTCTGACCGAAGCTATTGAAAAACTTCTAAAACGAAACTTTAACTACGAACAAATTTCCGAGGAAGCTGAAATATATTCAATCCAGAATTTTAGAAATAATATAAAAGAGTTTATTGAACAAAAAATTTCGGATGGCGAAGCATAACTATCGTCCGAAATCATCCTCTACTCTAACAATATCATCTTCATCTGATGGGTTTAGTGTATCAGTATGTTGCCAAATCTCAGCTACGACACCCCAATTATCAAGTCCAATTAATCTATGTCTAACCAATTGATCAAATTGAACTATTTCATCTTTTTCCAATGTTTCGACTGTTGACTGAACATCGTCTAAACTTTCAATAAACCCTACTGGTCCAGTCACCACTCGCCACAACTCGGCACGCCTATGGTGATACTGCCATGACAATCTTTTGTTCGGTTCAACTACGAGAATTTTCGGGCTTAATTTTCCACCAAATTTCTCGGTTTTTTCTTTCGGATAATCTGGAAAATATAGCTCAATAAATCTTTCAATATTTGCATCATCAACTACAAAATATCCACCCCATGGTTTAGAGTCATTTTTTGAAGTATATGAAAGCTTATTTTCCTCTATATACTTACTTACTTCTAAAAAAACAGTTTCTAGATCGGAA
>JAJXVX010000043.1 GCA_021781915.1 bacterium | reverse complement strand
CAAGAGGATCAAACACCTAAAAGAGCTTGAACTAAAGCTCGCTTCCGGTGAATTGGCTAATAAATATAATAAACTTGAAATCAAAAAAATCACTGATGAGATAGATTCATTAAATAATATCTATGGCGGTATTAAAGATATGAATGGGATGCCGGCAGCAGTTTTTATAATTGATGTTCACGATGAAAAAAATGCTGTTCTTGAAGCAAAAAAATTACATATTCCGATTATTGGCATAACTGATACTAATTCAGATCCCACCGACATTACCTGGCCTATTCCAGCTAATGACGATGCTATAAAAAGTCTCACTTTGATATGTGGCTACATAAAGCAAGCAATTTTAAAAGGTCAAGCCGCTATTAAAACCAACAATAAAATAACCGAGGGTAAGTAAGGGATTACTATGACAATAGACATCGAATTAATTAAACGGTTAAAGGATCTAACCGGCGTCGGCCTAACGGATGCTAAAAAGGCTTTGCAAGACTCAAATGGTGATTTTGATAAAGCACTGGCTGAAATGCGAAAAAAAGGTCTTACTAAGGCCGAAAAAAGATCTGAACGAGAAACTAGGTCTGGCTTAGTTGGCAATTATAATCACGACGGCAGAATTGGTGTCATTGTAGAGGTTAACTGTGAGACTGATTTTGTTGCCAAAAATGACATTTTCGTCAATCTAGTTAAAGACTTAGCAATGCACATAGCAGCTTCAAATCCAGATTACCTTGATGAAAATCAAATACCTAAAGAGGTTTTGGATAATATTTCTAAAGAGTACACAGAGAAAGCAAGGCTAGAAAAAAAACCAGATAATATGATCGAAAAAATAGTCGAAGGTCAGATAAAAAAATTCACCGAAGAACATTGTTTAGTTTCCCAACCTTTTATAAAAAATCCTGACGTGACTATTAAAGATCTATTAAATGATCATATATCAAGACTTGGGGAGAATATAGTTATCCGAAGATTCGCTAGGATTGCTCTGGGTGAGATAAACAATTAAAATAGATTTATGGAAGAAAAGCTAATAGTAAACAAACTCACGACCAAGGTTAATGAATCCGTACAGAAACTAGAAAGTGACCTTAAAACATTTAAGACTGGTCGAGCCAATCCATCAATATTAGACAATGTTAAAGTCGAAGTATATGGTTCGTTAATGCCATTAAAACAGGTTTCTTCCATCAACGTAATGGATGCGAAAATGATTCAGTTAGTTCCCTTTGATCCAAATACTATCTCCAATATAAGTGATGCAATTAGAAATGACGCCACACTTGGATTAAATCCTAGCGACGACGGGCATGTAGTTAGACTATCCATACCTCCACTGACTGAGGAACGTCGAAAAGAACTCGTTAAACAAATTAGTGTCAAGGTTGAGGAGTGTTTTGTTAGAATAAGAGCCTCCAGACATGAAATAATTAAAGAGATAGACCAACAACTGAAAGATAAACAGATTTCTCAAGAAATGTATAATAGGGTCCATAAACAAATTGAGAGTATAATCCAAGACCAAAAAATGATTGTAGATAATATTGCCAGTAAAAAAGAACAAGAAATAATGACTATTTAAAAATTGACCTCAGACGTCCTATAAAGTATAATAAGTATTCTATGAAAAAATCATTACACCCAGCCAACTATCGCCCTGTTGCATTTCAGGATTTGAACAATAACTCTATATTCATTACCAAGTCAACTGTGCAAACTAGTGACACCATTAAATATGAAGGACAAGAGTATCCACTGGTAAAAGTGCATATTTCCAGTTCTTCTCACCCCTACTTCACTGGTGAAGAAAAAATTTTGGATATTGAAGGAAGAGTAGACAAGTTTAAGGCAAAAACCGAATTAGCGCTGAAATCAAAACAAAGCCTAATGTCGTCTGCTGCTAAAAAGTCTAAAAGATACGATAAAAAATTAGAGATTAATAAATCTTCAAAATCATAACTTTATTCTCTATAATTAAAAACAGAGTTACTCTGGAGTCTTGTTATGACCGACGATAAAAAAATTTATGATGAGTTAGAGCAAATTAATTTCCGTTTAGCCGAAAATCCCAATATATACTCTACATCTGAATATCCTAAAATAGCTAAAAGAAAAGTCGAACTCGAAAATATAATTTCAATTAAAGATTCAATTAAAAAAATTGAATCAGATTTAATAGAATCACAAAATCTACTTTCGAGTAACGATAAAGAATTACGCGATCTTGCTGAATCAGAAGTTGAAAAATTAAGCCAAGATCTCGAATCTAAGAAAAAAGAACTAAAATACATTTTAAATCCCGAAAATCCCAATGACAAAAAGAATGCTATTATCGAAATAAGAGCTGCAGCCGGTGGCGATGAAGCTAGTATCTTTGCCGGGGATCTTTTTAGAATGTATACACGATGGGCCGAAAACAACGGCTTTGGTATTGAGATAAACAACGAAAGTCTAAACGAAATCGGTGGATTTAAAGAGATAATATTCACTGTTATAGGGAATGAAGCTTTTGGAAAATTGAAATATGAAGCAGGCGTTCATAGAGTCCAAAGAATTCCAACCACCGAAAGCCAAGGTAGAATTCATACATCAACCGTTACGGTTGCTGTACTTCATGAAGCAGAAGAAACTGATTTGGAAATAGATCCAAAAGATTTAAGAATAGATGTATATCGTAGTGGTGGGCAC
>JAJXVX010000042.1 GCA_021781915.1 bacterium | reverse complement strand
TATATTGGCTAGGAGATGCTTAAGAAGAACCTGCAACTATCGATTCAAGCTGCTAAGCAAAGAAGTGAACCGTTAGATCATGTACTTCTTTACGGTCCTCCCGGTCTTGGAAAAACCACCATGGCTAATGTGATTGCCCACGAGATGGCGACTCAAATCAAGGTATCGTCCGGACCCGCTATTGAACGTGCTGGCGACCTAGCTAGTTTATTAACTAATTTAAGCGATAATGATATTTTATTTATTGATGAAATTCACCGAATCAATCGAAATGTAGAAGAAGTTTTATATAGTGCGATGGAAGACTTTAAGTTGGATATTATGCTAGGTAAAGGTCCCAGCGCTAGAAGTCTAAGACTTGATTTACCAAAATTTACTATTATTGGAGCAACTACTAGGACAGGATCTTTATCTGCTCCACTAAGAGATAGATTTGGCATTATTCACCGCTTAGAATTTTATACACCTAACGAGATTGAGCAGATAATTAAACGAGCTGCCTCAATCTTAAAAGTTAAAATTGACGACGAATCTGCTAAAGAGTTAGCCAAGAGATCAAGATTAACACCGAGAATATCGAACCGATTACTTAAAAGAGTTCGTGATTATGCAGAAGTACATGGACAAGGCAAGATAACTCCGGAAATTAGCTTTAAAGCTTTAGAACTACTCGATATTGATGAACTTGGTTTGGATGCGGCCGATAGAATGTTACTACAGGCTATCATTCAGAACTATGATGGCGGCCCAGTTGGTCTTGAAACATTGGCCGCTTTAACTTCCGAAGAGACATCAACTATAGAAGATTTCTTTGAACCATATCTAATGCAGATTGGATTACTCGAGAGAACTCCCAGGGGACGAAAAGTTACTACCCGAGCCTATAAGCACTTAAATCTAAAACAAAAGTCTTCAAAAAACGATAATAATTCTGCTCAAGCCAGTTTAGTTTAGAACGGGTTGCTTCTGGCTTGCTCAAATAATGCTTGGACTGTAACGTTATTATTTTGGAGTTGTTGCAGTTGACTAATAACAGACTGATTAATGTGTTCTGGTGTCGCGACGGTTGAAGTAGTTTGTGTTTGGGTTGTACTAGGTAAGACCTGGCCTAAGTTATTTATTTTAACTATGAGTAGAGAGTACAGGGCAAATATAAATACCATGTAGGTTATTAGCCTATGTTTGTTTAATACAAGCATCACTTTTTTGATTGGACCAAGATATTTAGATAATGAATCTAGCATTTTTATGTCCCCGGCTTTATGTAAATATTTAGCGATATATTGAAGGTAACGTAGTTTGAATTTTGAGAATTTGGTGTTATTAGTAAGGATGTCACCTGAGCAGTTTGTCGGTTGTTTTCCAGTCCCTGGAGAAAGTTGATAAACTCGGAAAAAGTTGTTAGCTGGTTAGCTTGAGACGAACTAACAATTGTAATCGGCAGCGTATATAATCCAGGAATGGTTGGTACTTTAACTAGTTGAGAAAGATTTGGATTGGCTCCGGCCAGCGCACTAACTGTCGCTGATGATGAACTTGTTATAGTGCCAAGATTAGACGACGGGAAAGTAATTGAGCCGATGGAAACATTATTAGCAGCGGCTATATTGATGATTTGTCTAACCGTCTGGGTTTGATCTTTGTTTTGAGGAACAACACTTTGGGCAATATTGTAGAGTGAGGAATATTTTTTAAGTTCAACTTTAGCGTTGGTAAGGCTAATTTGCTCGCTATTAAGTGATGAAATTTTTGTCTGCTGAGCCGACAAAATCTGGCTTTTTGAATTTAGTATATTGTTTATCTCATAAGTGCCTAGGACAGAAAAGATTATAGACAAAATGAGTAGTCCAATCATGCCATAAAAAATATTTCGATGGGTTATCATTTGGTCGCCTTTTGATTGATTAAGAGGAATTGGTTGGTGTTATTAAAAAGTGCCCGAAGCGAAACAGTGTAGGGTAGATTATTGTTGCCAGTCGAACCAGAATTATTAATCGAAATGATGTCGACGTTTTTAAATAGGCCTTTTGATGGATCGCTCAAGTTAACTTGGATTTGAGTAGCAGTATTGTAGCTACTGGCATCGGCGGTTAGGTTAATGCCCGTAGAAGTGTTGTTTATGCTAAGACCGGTTAATGCCGTGCCTGTTGGCATTGCGGCGCCAATAGCCGTAATCATCTTAGAAAATAGTATTTCTTGTGATAAAACCTTGGTAACTAGTTTAAAAGTATCTGAAAAATTAGTTATTTGAGTATTGGTTGATGAAATATTCTCTGAATTGAGTTTATTTGTGATTGAGTTTATTTGTGATTGGTTATTGTTCCAGCTGTTTTTATATAAAATCAGGCCAAATGTGGCTATTAACATTAATCCGACCGAACCGATGATTGAAATTAAAATGTATTTTCGAAGGACTTTATTTCTTCTAGCATAGGTATAGTCCTTCTTTAGTTGTTCAGGCAGTAAATTAATCATTTCCAAAACACCTCTTTAGGGTTAGCTAAAGCTAGTCCGGCAACGGTTGCGTACATTGGTTTATCGGCATCACTAGGTGGTTGAAGGCCTTTAAAGCTTATAAAGTGCCAAGGATCGGTATGCCTAACAGGTAGCCTGATTGAATTAGTTAAATAGTCGCTCAGTCCTGGCATGTTTGCGCCACCCCCAAGTGTTATTATTTGACCAATCGGTCGGGAATTACCGTATCTTTCTTCGTAGTAACGGTTCATTCGGTTAATTTCTTTAATTACCTCTGCCAGAATTGG
>JAJXVX010000041.1 GCA_021781915.1 bacterium | reverse complement strand
CTATTTGACTAGCAGTTTTACCTTGAAGAGCTGTTGGTAGATAAGTCGCACCAGAAATTATGAATTTGCCGCCAAAATCTAGGAAAGGAATTGATCCGGCCGAAGAAGATGGTACGTAAGGTGCTGCATCATATTTATTAACCAGATTAACCTGAGAAGTTGTAGGCGTGTCGAGACTAGTATAGCCACCATTGCCGGTTGGAATATTAGTATAAATTTCAACTGGTACAAAACTAATATAATTACTCTTATAAGTCGATCCGTAATAAGACAAAGTTGGGGTGTTCGGATAAACATCCGTTGAAGAAGACTGAGTTTGACTTAGGTTAGAAAATGAACCGAATTTCGATAGTGCTACTGTCATAGCCCATCTCTCGGTAGCACAAAATGGACAATATTCAGCCCCTTCATAGAAGACCTCGGGTTTAGAGTTACTAGTTAGTGTTGGTGCGGAAATTTTAGTTGGCAGAGGTGACGATGTGCCAAGTCCAACCGAATCCAAAGTAGCTGTAGTAACTGAAGTAACTTGAGCGACTATTTGAGATGAGGCAGGAATTCTACCAACAATACTCTGTACGCTGGACTTATTTTTATTGGCTGGACCTTTAAACAAGATTAGTCCAATAAATAGAACTACTACTATTCCTATAACGACAATTCCAAACTTTGAGCCACTGGTATTGTTGTTGGCCATAAAATCCCTCCTAATATATAAAAAATTATACCCTAAGTAATCTTAATATTCTAAATTTTTTCCGTTGTCACCAATAAGTATCTGATTACCTGGCTTAATGCCTTGTTTTAACAATTCTTTATAGACACCTTTTCTCTTTAATATATTCTTCAGTCTCAAAACAGCGTCGTCATTATTAAAATCAGTTTTTGAAGCAAAACGTTCGATTTCTAATCCACTTACTTTATATCCCTCACTGGTTTTTTTAACTTGCCAGGTTTTACTATTATCAGCTGTCAACCTAATAACAGGCAAAGTCATAGGTATCTTTAGAACTGTTCTAACAAGTTTATTACTGACAGTTCTTAATAGTTCATCGATGCCTTTTTTGGAAAAAGATGATATTTCTAGAATCTTTGTCTTGGCCGGAAGAATCTTTTTGATGGCCGACAGTTTGGCTGCTATGTCCTCTGGTGACATTGAATCAGTTTTAGTTAACACTACTATCTCTTTTTTTGACGACAAATTTTTACTGTAATTTTTAAGCTCATTCTTTATAAGCCTATAATCGGCGGCTATGTCGGTAGCGTTGATATCAATTAGATGCAATATAAGCCTGGTTCTTTCAACGTGTTTTAGAAAATCGTGTCCTAGACCCTTTCCTTCAGCCGCGCCTTCTATTAGGCCTGGAATGTCGGCAAAAAGATAGGTCTTACCTTTAAAATCGACAACTCCTAGATTGGGAGTTAGGGTTGTGAATGGGTAGTCAGCTATTTCAGGTTTGGCATTACTGATTACTGAGAGTAAGGTCGACTTGCCAGCATTAGGCAAACCGACTAGGCCGACGTCAGCGATCAGTTTAAGTTCAAAGCGATAAGAAAATTTTTCTCCTGGTAGGCCTTTTTCAGCAAATCTTGGAGCCTGTCTTTTTGAGGATACGAAGTGAGCATTGCCAAACCCGCCTTTACCGCCTCTTGCGATGATAAATTCTTGGTGATTTTTGGTTAGATCAACAATCAAATCAGAGTCTAGGTAAACTGAAGTTCCTACCGGAACATCAATAAATCTGTCTTCGGCACTTCTACCATGACGATTATTCTTACTACCCGGTTGGCCACTTCCAGCAACAATTTCTTTATGATAACGAAAACTGGCTAATGTATCCTGATTATTGGACGCTCTAATAATGACATTGCCACCGTTACCGCCATCGCCACCGTCAGGACCGCCTTTATCGACAAATTTTTCTTTTCTAAAACTAACGTGACCATTACCGCCATCGCCAGCTGAGACCTTAACTGTTACTTGATCAACAAAACTCATCTAGATAATGATACTACCTTGTTATGTAGTATTGAAAGTCAGTTGCTGGAACCCAACCACTATAACCGACTCGATCCCAACCAGCAACACCGTTCATATCTCTATACTGAATATGTGTACCGTCGGCTGATACAGCGTTGACAATCGCCACATGGCCTTCACCATAAAAAGCATCGGCGGTTTGAGCGATAGCTCCGACGGTTGGCGTTTTTGAAACATTCCATCCACTAAGAGCGGCATAATATGCCCAAGTACTGGCATTACCCCAATTACTTGGTACCGAAATCTGGGTAGCGACATACCAAGTACACCAACCGAAATCATAACCATTATATCCATAGATTGGACCGTTACCCCATGGGAAGTAACTACTAGAAGAATAACTAGTGGAAGGAGCGACACCGTTAGGGATGATGATTAGCTCTCCAGGGTAAATACCAGAAATTTCGGCATCATTATAGGCTATTATTTGAGAGGCCGACACATTATAATTGGTGGCTAAACTTTGCGGCGTATCTCCCGACTTAACCTTGTAAACAAGACCGGTAATCGGTGGAAGGACAAGTTTTTGGCCGACTTTTAAAGTTCCGTAATAAATACTATTAGACCCAGTAATCGAATCCTGAGAAATCCCAAATTTAGTAGCTAGAGAGGCTATCGTATCTCCCGGCTGAACAGTGTAATAAAATATATTAGCTCTTGACTTAAGTGCAGTCTCGACGACCTGAGGTTTTGAGACTATGGCATTATTAGTCGTGGCCATACTGATATCGGCCTGTT
>JAJXVX010000040.1 GCA_021781915.1 bacterium | reverse complement strand
ACAGTATGAGCCAAAATTCGCTCTTTTGGTTTCAAACTAATTACTGGATGATCAGGGGGAATATTTTTTACAAGACTAAAACCATTCTGCTTAGCCCACTCGGCATGACTAACGGCTTTATACGGTCCATCAAAATATCTGGCTACATCATCTTTATCGAATGGATTGTAAATGGTCCTCTCATCTTTTTTCTCTATTCTGTAGTAGTAATAACCAAGGGTGACGTCGAGGCTGGCCTCTGAAACATGATTTTCTTGATAAGGATGACATATTATATGGCCTTTTTTAATAGCATCTTTTATATCAACATTAGAATATACAGACATTTTTTCTCCGTTTAAATTTTAGTTTATATTATTAACCTTAATGATTCAATCAAATAATAAAAATGCTATATTATCAAAATCCTTATGTTATATTTTTAAATCTATTATTTTAGTAAAAAAAACCATATACTAGAATTAAAAATTATGTCTAAAAAATTTAAAATTCAGATTGTTTCATCTTTAATAGCTATTCATGGATTATTTTTACTTATTATTTCCATAGATAAGGATTTTACATATAAAAAATATCTTATCCAATCAAGTTTGTTTGTTAATTTTTCTGTTCTTTTAGGGATTAGTCTAGTTTTCCTAAGTATACAGTTATTAAGGGCTAAGAAAAATGCTTGGACCATTGCAATAACTCTTTATTTATTTACGTTCGCTATATTTATTTACGACCAATTTTTTAAAGCAACACCAGGTTTTAGTAAGGTAACATTACTAAAAATAATTAATCTTCTTTTTTTGTCCGTTTTGATTTTTTTGCTTATCAAATGGAGGACTTTATACAAAGTTAAAAGCGACATCGCCAGTCTTCGTTTCGGCATGATTATTCTTGCCGTTGTTATGCTCATAATGATTGCCTACGGAGTTACAGGATTTATGCTGATGGACAAAACTGATTTTCATCGAGAGCTTTCATTTGGAACTTCACTTCATTACACAATCGATCAATTTAATATAACAACATCACCTCTTAAACCATATACAAAAAAAGCTAGATTATTTATCGATTCTCTTTCAACGGTTAGTTTTCTAGCAATTATTTACGGTTTATTCGCAGTATTCCAACCAATAAAATTTAAATATGAAGATCAAACTGGTCCACGTCAAGCCTTCGAAGAATTATTGAAACGATCTAAGGCCGATAGCGAAGATTATTTCAAGATTTGGCCCCATGATAAAAAATACTATTTCTATGATGATTTCCAAGCCGGTTTGGCCTATAAAGTTTCTAGAGGTATAGCTATATGCTTGGGTGATCCAATAGGCGAATCTGCTAAATTTAAAAAATTAATTACGAATTTTCAAGACGATTGTTACATAAACAACTGGAACGTCTCGTTTATACATGCGACTGACAAAAATTTAAAACTTTTCAAATCGCTCGGCTTCAACTATCAGCTTATTGGTCAAGAGGCTGTAGTCGATATTGATACATTCGTAAATACTACATCACAGAATAAGTATTTCAGGAATATTAATAATAAGTTTACTAAACAATCCTATAGCAGTGAAATCTTGCTTCCGCCACACAATAAAGCAATTTTAGACCGCTTACAAGAAATCTCAGACCAGTGGTTATTAGTACCCGGAAGAACCGAAAGAGGATTTGCAATGGGTTATTTTTCGAAAGAATACATGGATCTTTGCGAGGTTGTAGTGGTAAGAGACGCCGCTTCGACCATTCAGGCATTCATCAATCTAATTCCAGCTAGTTTCGATAAAAAAGAAGCAACCTATGATTTATTAAGACATTCAAAAAATCAGATAGGAAATATAAATGACTACTTACTTATTAATTTTATAAATTTTCTAAAAACAAAAGGATACGAAAGCTTGAATATGGGATTATCTCCTCTGGTCGGAATAGATGAAGCCAAAACATCTGATTTTAGTCTTATTACATCACTTCTAAAAGTTGTTTACGCCAACGGTAATCGATTTTATTCATTTCAAGGTTTATTTAGATTTAAGAGTAAATTTGAACCAAAATGGCGTAATCGATATGTAGTTTATCGAGGTTCAAGTTTTAGTGGGTTTGTTAAAACAATGAACTCATTAGTGAAAGCAATGAGGATCTAAACTAAATCGTTAGTATCTAGTCTAACCGAAGGTCCCATAGTTGTAGTAAGAAAAGCAGTCTTAATAAAAGCTGTCTTAACAGAAGATGGTTTATTGGATCTTAAATTGGTTAGAAAAGCATTAATATTCTCAACCAATTTATTAGCCTCAAAGCTAACCTTTCCAATTGGTAAATGAACTATACCGTATGAGTCTACTCGATACTCGATTTTACCGCCTTTAGATTCACTTATTGCACGATTTATATCAGTAGTCACCGTTCCGCTCTTAGGGTTTGGCATTACCCCTCTAGGACCTAATATGCGGGCGTACTTACTTAATTTAGGCATTAAATCTGGAGTTGTTATTAATATATCAAAATTAATGATATTTTTATCTAATGAACCGAAAATATCTTCTTTAATAAAAATATCGGCACCGGATTCTTTAGCTAGCTTACTATCTTCAGTAAGAACTGCGATAACTATTTTTTTACCTGTTCCAAAAGGTAGGATTAATGAATCTCTAACGTTTTGATCCGCCTGTTTCGGATTAACGTTCAACCTTACATGTAACTCAACACTGCTGTCGAATTTTGTCGTAGAAGATTTTTTGATAACATCGACGGCTTGGTCTAATTTGTATTCTTTATTTTTTTCTATCAAATTAGCAG
>JAJXVX010000012.1 GCA_021781915.1 bacterium | reverse complement strand
TTAGACAACTAGATGAATCAAAAGATGACTTTATATCAATGGCATCTCATCAGTTGAGAACACCACTAACTAGTGTTAAGGGTTATTTAAGTATGGTACTTGAAGGAGATGCTGGAAAAATAACTAAGGTTCAAAAAGATATGTTAGACCAAGCGTTTTTTAGTTCTCAAAGAATGACCTATATAATTTCTGATTTATTAAATGTCTCGAGACTTAAGACCGGAAAATTTGTCATTGAGAGAACTAAAGTTAACTTGGCTAAATTAATTGAAGAAGAAATAGGTCAGTTAACTGAAACTGCATTAAATAAGAAAATCGAATTAATATATGATAAACCCAAGAATTTTCCTGACTTTTATTTGGATGAAACAAAAACCAGACAAGTTGTCATGAATTTTATGGATAACGCACTTTACTACACTCCTCATGGTGGTGAAGTAAGAGTAGAGCTTTTTAATAATGATAAGACTATTGAATTTAGAATATCTGATAATGGAATCGGAGTCCCTAGAAAGGAACAAGCACATCTCTTTACTAAGTTTTATCGAGCAGGCAATGCTCGTAAAGTTCGACCCGATGGGACCGGGCTTGGTCTATATATGGCCAAAAAAGTAATCATTGCCGAGGGTGGTTCGATAATCTTTGAAAGCCAAGAAGGCGAAGGAAGCACTTTCGGTTTTGAATTCTTAAAAGATAAAATATCTCAAAAAACAGAAAGTGATAACTAGGCTTTTATAATGGTGGGCGAAATTAAATCAACTCCGGGGTTATTAATCTAATATGTTTGCACTTGTTAGTTTCATTGTCTCTATAGTAATCATGTTAGTCGCTGCTGCTGTGGTATTTATCAAGGATTACAAACGTAAAATCAATCAATTTTATTTCCTCAACACTGCCTTGATTATAATCTTGAATTATTTCAACTACCTATCCCTTAAACCGGTTGCGATGTCAATTATCTATATTAGGGCAGTACTAGCATTATCGACATTAATAATTGGAATTTTTTATCTAACGTCTTATTTCTTTGATAAGGAGAAGATTAAGCTATCTTTGCTCCAGATAGTTTATTTGATCGCGACATTCTTCGTTGCATTATTGGATCTTACAGACAAAGTTTTTAAATCGGTTCATTACGGAAAAATATTCCATTTGCATTTGGGTCCTTTAGTCGCAATTTTCCTTCTACACGCTGCCATAACGCTTATTATTACATCATTAATACTTATTCAAAGAATTAAAAAAACCCGAGGAAGAGCCAGACAGCAATACCAATATTTGTTAATTGGATTGGTGCCGGCTTTTTTGTCATCTGCTCTAACTTCGTTTATTTTGCCCTACTATTTTCACAATCCATCTTTTATCGTAATAACGCCAATCTATATCGAGCTAGTTTATGCCATGATTGGACTTTCTATCATATTTAACGGCTTATTTGACCTTAGGTTCTATCTTTACAACGCAGTAATTAATTTATTGATTGTGATAATAGCGGACGTATTACTTTCAATACCTTTTTTGTTATTAATTGATTGGTTTTTTAAATTAAACCTTGCTCTTCATCAATTTATGATTGCAAGTCTAATATTACTTATCCCTATTTTTCTATACCCTTTTATAATCAAAATTTTCAGAAAAGCTACCGGTCAATTTTTCTTTAATGATTATTATGATTCTGAAGAATTTATGGCAGGTTTTAACAATTTAATAATATCGAATTTTGATGTACATTCATTAGTTCGAAGAGCCTCCGATTATATTAAAGATAATTTAAAGATTGATTTCATCGAATTTTATATTGAAGACGAGATCGTTAGGCAAAATTTAAAAAAGATTAAACAAATTTCCCAGCGGGATATTGATTTTCTGAACAAGTATCTCCCGCACACTAAAGAAACTCTTATAAATCTGGAAGCAGACGAAAGAATTATGACTGGTAACTTACATAATAATTTTAACGACAAGATTAGTTTGGTCATACCACTCAATAGTTACTTTGATGGTCACAAAGAGTACCTTGGTTTTTATATATTCTCTAATAAAAAAAGTAACCAAACCTATAATTCAAGAGACCTTAGAGTAATCAATTCTATTACCGATGTTTTGATAGTAGCGATTCAGAACCTGCTTCACTATGAGGAAATAAAAAACCTTAACTTAAACCTTCAAGATAAAATTAATGCAGCCACCTCAGATCTTAGAAGATCCAACGAAAAACTTAGACAACTAGATGAATCAAAAGATGACTTTATATCAATGGCATCTCATCAGTTGAGAACACCACTAACTAGTGTTAAGGGTTATTTAAGTATGGTACTTGAAGGAGATGCTGGAAAAATAACTAACATGCAAAAGAATATGCTAAATCAGGCATTCTTTAGTGCGCAGAAAATGGTCTACCTAGTAGCTGATTTACTAAATGTTTCAAGGATTAAAACCGGTAAGTTCATGATTGAACCAACTAGAGTTAATCTAGCTGTTCTAGTCGATCAAGAAATGAAACAATTAATAGACACGGCTGATGCCAGGGGGATTAAGTTAATTTATGATCGACCAGAAACTTTTCCTGAACTTATGCTAGATGAGACAAAAATCAGACAAGTTATAATGAATTTCATCGATAATGCTATTTACTATACTTTGTCTGGCGGTACGGCTAGGATAATAATTTCAGAATCAGACAAGACGGTTGAGTTTAAAGTAAAAGACAATGGTATTGGTGTGACAAAGTCCGAACAACCCCATTTATTTACTAAATTCTATCGAGCTAGTAATGCGCGAAAAGTTCGACCCGATGGCACTGGGCTTGGTCTTTACATGGCCAAAAAAGTTATTATGGCCGAAGAGGGATCAATTATATTTGAAAGCGCCGAAGGGAAAGGCAGTACTTTTGGATTTATACTCAGTAAGTCTAAATTAGCAGTTCCAAAAAAGTAGTGCTATCATCTTATTGACAAATAAGCATAAAAAATATATAATATAGTTCTTATGAATGGAGAAGTAATTCAAGGACTATCTGTTGTTGCTGGTTTGATAGCCGGTGGTGCTACCGAGCAACTGGCTATTTCTAAGGCTACTAAACAACTGGAGAATTTACCGGCAGTATCATTTTGGAATGAAGACGATAATGTATCTAGTAAGCCAAAAACTGAAATTAATTCATCTGATCTGCTTGCTAAAAAAATCGGAAAAAGGGTTTTTAGTATTTTAGGTTTATCCGGTGCATTATTTTTCTTCTCAGCCACTAATGCAGTCCTTGAAGCTACCGCAAATCCGCCTAAAGTTATCTCTGAAAAAGTCGGCCTAGTTTTAGACAGATCAGCTTCGATGGTCCTTACGACTAATAACCGACAACTTGCCCTTAACCAAGAAAATAATCTCCTGTCTTCAGTTAATAATCTTAGTTCCAATTTAAATATTGAAACAACCTCGCAAGATAGTGCCACGCCACAAACTTTTGATTCAGCTGTGTCAGTACTACCAATCGGCAAAGCCAATATGGAAGTCGCGCTGAGTGACTTAATGAGTAGTTCTAAAACCATCTATGTCGTATCAAATGGAAATGGTTTTAATTCAAGCGCTGAAGTTAGTCAGATTGAAAAACAAGCCAAGTCGAAGCACGAAGCGATTAATTTTTATAATTTATCAAGTTCTAACAACGAAGCTTCTCGAGATATGAAGTCAATCGCCGTATTGACTGGCGGAAAGTACTACCCCAATAGTTATTCTTTCTCAGCCTTTTCATCCGATATTAAAAATAAACTAAATGAGTACGCTACTAATCCTGCTAATCGAGACAATAATAACAATTTTTGGAATTTTCTAGGAATAGCCGGCGTTTCACTTGCTATCGGGGCTTTGGCGTATAAGAGTCGATCGAAGTATATAATTGGCAGCTTAGAAGATTAGGAGAAATAATATGGAAGTTACAAAATTTAATCAAAATATCAACGACATATCAACCTATGTTAGTTTGGGTCTTGAACAACTAGATAAGTTAATTTTAGGTGAACCGTTAGCCAAGATTGCGATCTTAGGAGCTTTGGCTATGAGAAGTAATGTTGCCCTGATTTCTTTTCCTGGAACCGGAAAATCAGAATTGGTTAACAATAGCCACCGAATCGTCAAAGGGATAAAAGAAAATGAAGTAGCTAACATTCAGGCTTCTTCAACACTTAGTGATAAAAATCTTTTTGGTACTATGTTAACTCAATCAACAACAACTTCTGAAGCAAGCAAACTTGAAACTGTCGAGACTGAAGGATTGATAGACGTTTCTACTAAAATAATTGCTATGCCCGAGGCTTCTCGTTTAAGTCCCTGGGCAATGAACTCACTTTTAGAATTCCTAGAGACTAAGCGGGTGGCTAAAATTGGTCAATCCGACCAATCTCTTAATAAAGATTTTAGATCGTTATTAATGGCTTATAACTTAACCGATGGCGGAGATGGAATTTTTGATTTGTCTGATGCTATCAGATCAAGACTAACTTTCTCAGCTTATATCGGTCACCAGATTGATCGTAATGACAAGAAAAAAATCCGAAACGGTTGGCTACCAGCACCAGATAAAATCGGATATGTTGTCGACACTAGCGAACTTGACCAAATCGGCAGTTTTATTAAAAGAGAATATCCATTATCTGATGCTAATGAACAAAAAGTCGAAGATTTAGAAAATTCGGCTCGTAAGTTTCTTAAGAGCAAGCTTAATTATGATGAAGGATTAAGGTTTACTAAACAGTTATCAAATGTGACTAAGTTTCTACTGGCAGCTAATCAAGATAAATGGAATGAATTTGAGTATATATCTATCACTAATCCGCAAAATGTCGGACAGGTGGCATTAAGATTAATACTTCCATCCAGATTTGCTCAAAGAGGGTACTTAAGACATGGCGATTCACCAGATAGTATACTCGATGAATTTATAGAAAGTGTTTAGATTATGCTTCCAATTCTAACCGACACATTAAAGAAGGTTAAATCAACCAGACCCCTTTTGATTGGCGATCATTTAACATCTAGCATAGAAGTCGGTGATGCTTTACCAGTTTCATCTAGAGATTACAATCCTAGGCTTGGTGATACCCCTTTTGATATAGACCCTTTTGATATTTTGAGTAATCCTCGTCAGGTATCTTTATCGGTTTCTCGCTCACCGCTCAATATTAATGTACTAAGTGGTAATTTAGAGAGTTCAGTCAGAGAGAATATATCCGGAAAAACTTACCTAGACGATCTGGAAAGAGCCAGAATTACTCTAGCCGGCCAGATAGCCGATGTTATCAGTAGCGTCAGAACAGGTTCAATTGGTAGGTCAAAAATATATAATCAAGATGAATATTCTTATGCCCCTCAAAATCCAACTTTTGTAGTCGATAATTCAAGGTTCGAGACATTTAAGCCGGATAACTTAAGACCTAATCTTAAGAAATATATTGGCCTTAGAGTTTTGTATGAATTAGAAATTGAAGTGCCAAACAACATTGGTATATTCCAGACAGGAAGTAGGGAATTTCCTCACCTTGATACTTCAAAAAAAAGAGAATTAGAAAAATTCAATACGAAGCTTAGACATAATAATGAAACTAAAAGGCAATCTATCCTGCGTAGTTGGGAAAAAGCCGGTGGCATTGCATTGATTGATGTAGTCTATAGTCCGCTGAGCGACTTAGATTTTGACACTTTAGATCGAAAAATTTCTATGGCTGTGTCAGAGGAATGGCTTTAAATAGAACATCCTTGACAATATTATTAAAAAGTTGTACAATGTCATTAAGTTAAATTTGTCGGTGGGACAGTTTAAATTAGTTAGTAGTTAATTTATTTTTTTGGGAGTATTAAATGTCTAATCACGAATCAGTTCCATCAACATCTACCGTAGAGCAATCTGCTAATGATTCTGAAAAATCTAAAAAGGGGTTATTTAAATTTATAGGAGTAGTTGCTGCCGGAGCATTAGTGGCTGGTATTTGGGCTGCTTCGACTAATAATAGTACTAAAGAATCACCGTCTCATTCATTGAATCCCGCTGAAGCCTTGGCTAGCTGCGATAATATCGTAAACAGCGACTCGGCAGCTAACCCTAATCTATATGATGCGAGAGCATTTTTACCTAAGGCAACTGATTTTAATATTAAGTCTTTGAATAACACTAATTCAGCTGAATATCTTTATAGCTTCTTTGGTCCAAATGGTCCTCTATCCAATAAAGTTGATAAGTCTAGCTTAGCAGCTATTGAATCCACTCTAGTGGTTCCTTCTGGTCAGAGCAGTCTTATAACTTCTTATAATCACGGCCCAGACACGACAATTAATTATCCGGCTATTTTCGATCAAGTGGAAAGTACTTTTAATGCTCCAACTGGATCAAAACAAGCTGAAATAAAGGCCTGCAAAGACGATTTCAAAGTGATGTTAAGCGATGCCAAATATGTCAATAATTTCGCTCAAAACGGTGAAACAGTTACCATACTAAGCGCGCTTAGAAATAATAAATTTAGCATCGAAGGAATTAAATTTATCCATAAAGTTGTTAATGGAGTATTGAGCGGAATTGAATTTAAAGCTAGTCAAACAAATGAACAAGGCTACCCAGCTATATTATTAGCACCGGACGGTACTTTATACGTTAAGGGTGCTTTAAATCTACCTAAACCAAAGCCTGAAAATACTAATCAGCCAACCACTAATCAGCCAACTCACGAAACCGTTACGACAACAAAAACAGAAACTGGTAATGGTGGTAATAACAATCAAACAACTGGTGGCGGACACCACAAAGGTACGTCTGGACACCACGGCGGCGGACACAAAGGCGGTCATCACGGAACTACTACTACGACTGTATACCATCCGGTAACTACCACTACTAAACCAAAACCTCCGGTAACCACCACTACTAAACCAAAGCCTCCGGTAACTACCACTACTAAACCAAAACCTCCGGTAACTACCACAACCGAACCTGCTCCAACTACTACAACTACTGAACCTGCTCCAACAACCACCACCACTGAACCCGCTCCAACTACCACAACTACACTACCTCCGACCAAAACCACAGTTTATTGTGATCCTAATATAAGCCAATGTTAAGAGATAGGAATAAGGAGAAAATCATGAAAAGGTTTAAAATGAAAAGATTATATAAAATTTCAACAGTGGTATTCTTATCATTGTTCACAGTACTAGGAGTACTAAACACGCAAGTTGCTAGCGCCGACTGTTATCAATATACTACCAGTGGCACAATGGTAACTTCAGCTACACCTGTTTTTAATAATTTCTGTAACGTACCTTATAATATTGGCAACGAGTCAAATTTTGTTAGAATCAGAACCGATATAAACGGTAACGATATGGATAATCAAAATAATCCAGTTTACTCAACTAATGGTTTAAGTTCTTCGTGTACGATCGGAACAAAGTATGATATTTGGAACTACCTACATAACGATGCTTCGACTAATTACAATCCAGATGTAAATCCTTCTAATCCATCAGCAGTTGCTAATAATGTAAAAGAGAGTTTGACTGCAGCATTTGGGCAAGGCAGTGCATTTAACTTTGGCGATACCGTAACCGCCTCTAATGCAGCTTCAATTTCGGGATCAACATTTCTTAATTGTGATGGCAACAAAGTACAGTTATCTTTAGTACCTGGTAGTGTTCATGTCTATTCGCTTCCTTATGGATGGCAGAATATGAGCGATGGAACGATTAACGGTGGTCCTACATCCGTTGGTTCACCAACCGTTGGTAGTGGTAGTATGTGGGGTTGTTGGAATTATCGAATAGTCATAGTCTATCAAGTTCAGGTTACTACTATACCAACTGTAACTATTAATCCAGTCTGTAATTTAATAACCATTGAGACAAATGGAATGGTAGCAAAGCTCGACAATGTCTCTTATTCTAGCGGCACAGCAACAGTATCCGGAGTAAGTGTTAACTTTGGTGATGGTGGTACAAACTCAATTGTCTCACTAAGTCCCGCACAGGCATCAGCTCTTTCTCTGACTAACCCGTACACCTATGTTTACTCAAAGGCCGGTAACTATACAATACAGGCTACCGTAAATTCTAACCTGGGTAATTTTACCAGCACCGACTGTACTAAAACGATTGTAATTACAACACCGCCAACCACTCCTCCTCCAGTAAATCCTCCTACCACCTTGGTTAATACCGGCCCTGGCGATACGCTTGGTTTATTCTTCGGCTCATCAATTCTTGGCAGCGTATTCTATAAGTGGTATACCAAAAAGTCCAGAACTGTTTAGTAATAACGACGACTGACCGCGTTTAAACTAACCTAAAATATCAAAACTGTTCTTAATTATAATGTCGTAGATGTATTCCGGCATTAGGTGAGGATTCAATTCGGCGTAATTGTAATCAGAAGGTAAGTCAAAGATATATTTTTTAGTTAAATCTGGATAGATTTGACTGGCCATTTGCATAGCCGATCTAGACTCTTTAATTTCTCCAACGCATTCGAGTGGTTTTTCTTGATCAATACCAAGGAGTTGGTTATAGGTTTTTTCAAGCGATGGGTCTTGCAGTAAGTTTTTACCATCAAACAGTTCTTCTAGTTTTTGTTTATCTACAAATGGCGTAAAGGCCAAAAATACAAATGCGCATTTAGGACAGGTACCGTCCCAGAACAATTTATCTGAATAGTGCGTAAATGCCTGGTTACACGAACTGAATACTTTTTCATATTTGTCGAATCCGAGACTAGCAAACATCTTAGATATTGCCACTTCACTAAATGGTCTAAGAGCAGAGTAGTAGTTGATGTTTTCACCCATAGTTCGCTTGAGTAGGTCTTGCCAATCTTTCTCAAACTCACTTGATTTTGAGTATTGATGATTAATTAATGTCCCATTGTAATTTAGCGTCGGTTCGTTAGCTGAGTACTCATTGGACACTATAATATCAGAACTGTTAGTTAGGACTCCGACAATAGAGCCGGTAGCAGCGATAATGGCCGAAATTGGTATGTGACCATTGTAAGCCCCTTGATTGTTTAGCTCGATTAATTTTTTGTCCCATTGCCTATTAACAGCGTAAAAAGGAAGGCCTATTTCATTAATCAGAGGTTGTAGCTTATCTCTATGATTAACGCTAAAAACCGCTATTTCTAATCCGCTATTTCTTAACAATTCGACAGTAACCAGAGAGTCCTTGCCGCCTCCAATACCGATTAGTTTTTTATTTCCAGTAATTGTTTTTTCAGGTTTTTTCAGGTTGTCTGTATTAACTGGAAAATTAATTCGTAAAGTAGGATCAAGTTTATTTACATAGAAAAATTCACCGAGGCCTTTTTGATAAGTTTTACTTAAGAAATCGGCTATTTCTTGAGTAATTTGTCCTTTTTCGATTTTTATTTGAGCAAATGGATAAACTTTGAAATAAGAAACACCGGCTATAAAAAATAGATTTTGGACTGCTTTATCAAGAAGTTCCGGGTCGAATTGGTCAAATTCAAAATCAAACAGATATTCTTCGGTAAAATTAAGTGAGTTATCGAAAGAGTAGTTTAAACTAAGAAGTTTCGAGTTTTTATCAAAGCTGTAGTCCTTAAAAATAAAGTTTTCAAAGTTCATAATTGGTTGACTACTTTTTTATAGATTAAACCTCGTTCTTCAAAGTCTTTAAACATGTCAAAACTCGGGAATCCGGGCGATAATACAACCGATTGACCAGTCTTTGCTAGAGACATAGCTTGGATTACTATGTCTTTCATATTCTTGGCTTCTGATACAACAAAATTTTGATAATCGGCAGCAGTTAGTTCGCTAGCTACTCGTTTCGAGCTTTGACCAATTAGTAAAATCTTTTCAATTGAATTGGAATTTTCTTTAATTTTTTCAATAAAATGATTTAGTGGAAGCATTCGATCAAATCCACCTACAATCAAAACTTTTTGTCCTTCAATTGACTCAATCGCTGCGATGGTTGCATCGCTAACTGATGCAAAAGAATCATTGTAAAATCTGATTCCATTAAATTCTCTAACTAATTCAATCCTATGCGGCAGTGAAGTGAAATTAATCACAGCTTGTTTTATTTTGTCGATATTCTTATCTATCTGCCAACAAACCGTAATAGCCGCACATATATTTTCTAGGTTGTGTTTACCAGGTAATTTTAGCTCTGATATATTACAAATTAGATTACCATCAATTTTAATCTCATTATTTTCGACTATTGCCCCTGGGTTTTCAAAATAAGGGACTTTTATAGCCGGTCCGACGTCGACGATTTCCTTGGACAGTTCATTGTTAGCAAAATATACTGCAATATCAGTTGGTTTTTGATGAACAAAAAGTTGTTTTTTGGATAACTTATAGTCTTCCATGTCGGTGTGCCAGTCTAAATGTTCGGGCACTACCATTAGGCAGGCTGCTAGTGGTGGGGAAGACTTTAAATCGATTAATTGAAAGTTAGCTAACTCTAGAACGACGTAATCATCAGGCTTTATATTCTCTTTTAATAAATCTAACGGAGGAATACCTATGTTGCCCCCTAGGATGACTCGTTTACCCAAACTCTCAAGAATTTTTGTAACTAATGTAGAAGTTGTTCCTTTGCCTTTAGTACCAGTAATGCCAATAATATTTTTAGTCGGACAAACTTTAAAAAATTCATTCGTATTGGTGGTAATTTTATCTAAAATAGCTGCACTATTTGCTTCGACTATGTCTTTTGGATAGAGCTTAGGTGAACGAATTATAAGGTCAAACTGGTCTAAGTTTTTTAAATAATCTTGTCCTGTTTCAACTGCTACATCATCAGGTGGATTTTGTATTTTTGCTTGATCTCTAATTGTTATTTCATTACCTTGAGACCAATAATCGTATGCCGATACACCTTGCTTCCCATATCCTACTATAGCTATTTTCATCCTATATATTATAACAGCCATAAGTCTTAAAAGATTGTGGATAAGTATCTGTTCTAAAACACAAAAATATGTTACAATATTTACAATTTAAGCACAGACTGACCGCTTTAAATTGTTTTTGTTCTAGGATAGACTAATGAACCTCCTAATTGACGGAGGTTCATTTTATTAAGGTGTTATGTTACACTTTTTAAGTTAGATATGGTCCCATCGTCTAGCGGTTAGGACACCAGGTTTTCATCCTGGAAACAGGGGTTCGATTCCCCTTGGGATCACCATAGTAGAATTTTTGGCATAATAAGCTGCCATTTCGTCAGTTATATAAGTGTAAAATGGGCTAATCTCGGATATTATAAATTTATCGTTTCTTACATCTAAGGTGAACCCCTGTGGGAAGATGAGATTTTGAAAGGTAAATTAGCCAACGCCATATCCCACTATCATAGATTGCAAGCAGCTCAACAGCAGCCAGAAAGTAATCCTCAGTCAACTGATAGTGCTAATCAAATCCTAAAATATGCAGAACTTAAGAAACGTGGCGTTATAACTGAAGAAGAATTCCAAGCCAAGAAGAAGCAACTTTTAGGGCTATAGCTTAACTTCCAGCGCCTAGATAGCAAAAATATACAGTTAAGCGTATATACCCTATTAGATAAGCTCTAAGGGCGCTACAGGTATGTTTTACTGGTGATTCTATTTCCTGTAACTGCAGCGTATAAGGTATCATAAGACATAATCATGGACGATAAAAAGCAACTAAGCGAAAGAGATATTTGTAGCAAATACATTACTCCAGCATTACAAAATTCTGGCTGGGATTTGCAGGGTCAAATAAGAGAAGAATACGGCTTCACTTATGGACGTATAGTTGTCCGTGGCAAAAAACCTATCCGTGGAGAACGAAAAAGAATTGATTATTTATTGTCATATAAAAAAGATTTACCAATTGCTGTTGTAGAAGCTAAGGATAATAACCATAGTATTGCTAATGGCATGCAACAAGGTTTGCAATATGCAGATATGTTAGATGTGCCTTTTGTCTTTAGTTCTAATGGTGACGGATTTCTTTTTCATGATAAGACGAATACTGACCAGCCAGAGCGTGAGCTAGCTTTAAATGAGTTTCCTAGTCCAGACGAGCTTTATAGCAGATATCGTATATGGAAGGGCTTAGATGATAATAGCGAACGAGTCGCAACATCAGATTATTTTTATGATAAAGATGGCAAGGAACCAAGATACTATCAACGTATCGCAATAAACCGTGCCGTAGAGGCAGTAGCTAAAGGACAAAATAGAATATTACTTATTATGACTACCGGTACTGGTAAAACCTACGTAGCTTTTCAAATAATTTGGCGTTTATGGCAATCTGGGGCTAAAAAGAGAATCTTGTTTTTAGCAGACCGAAATATTTTAGTAGACCAAACTAAAACCAATGACTTTAAACCATTTGGCGAAAAGATGTACAAGATTGCTAATCGTAATGCCGATAAAGCTTACGAAATATATCTATCTCTTTATCAAGCTGTTACTGGTAACGAAGAAGACAAACAAATATTTAGGCAATTCTCACCTGATTTCTTTGACTTAATAGTAGTTGACGAATGTCACAGAGGCAGTGCTGCAGATAATAGCGCATGGCGTGAAATATTAGATTATTTTAGTTCTGCAACTCAAATCGGAATGACGGCAACGCCAAAAGAGACCAAAGATGTTAGTAATACAAATTACTTTGGTGAACCTGTCTATACTTATTCACTTAAACAAGGCATTGATGACGGCTTCCTAGCACCATATAAAGTCGTAAGAGTTACTTTAGATAAAGACGTTGAGGGCTATAGGCCAGAAAAGGGTGATGTAGATAAATATGGTCAAGAAATTCCTGACCGAATTTACGATGGTGAAGAAATTGAGCGCACTATAGTTATTGACGAACGTACTAAGTTAGTTGCCCAAAAGATTAGTGAATATATGAAAAATAGCGGCGACCGTTATATGAAGACGATTGTTTTTTGCGTGGACATTGAACACGCTGA
>JAJXVX010000039.1 GCA_021781915.1 bacterium | reverse complement strand
TTCAATAAATCTCATATCAACTTCACGGTCCTCTAGTGACTCATGAGTAATTTGTTTAAAGTTTGCCTCACAACCAACCTTTTGTATCATATATCAACATTATAGTCCTTTTTAAGACCTAGTTTACCAATTTTATTTATAAAAAATAAAAGATATATAATTAGATTTAGTGAAAGATAAAACAAGTACAAAAACTAATAAGTTTAAAAACGTCATAAAGATAATTAGTCTAATTGTATTAATGATTGGCATATATTATTTCATACCTAAACTTGGGTCATTCAAATACACTTTCTCAGTCTTAAAGGATGCCTCATGGTTCTGGTTAATAATCGCATTTTTGGCAGCGATTGCTTCGTTTTTTTCCGCCGGATTCACTCAATTTGCTGCCGGTAATTCAACTGGCTCCTTAATAGAAATCACCTTGGTTCAAACTGCCGGATCATTTATTAATCACTTTTTGCCTTTTAGTTTGGGTGGAGTTAACTTAATATCAAAGTATTACTTAAAGAAAGGTAGAAAACAAGCCGAAGCAATCATTATGTCTATGCTGCCAATAATCTTTGGCATTATCACCACGGTAATTACGATTGCCATAATTTCTCCCATAACAATTACAAACTACATTGACCATGTGCATAAAACTCATCTCAATATATGGGAATTAGTTGGACTTGGTGCAATTTTAATAATAATTGTCATATTAACTTTAGTCTTTAAAAATAAGATTAAAAACCTGCTAAGAGAAGCACTACTGGGGCTTAAGAGTATATCCGACATTAAACAACTGTCTTATCTTATTTCCGGATCTCTAGCCATAACTATAACCTCAACTCTGGTTCTGTATGCTTCAGTTAAAGCAATCCATCAACCGGCTGATTTAATTGCCGTCTTTACTTTATACGTAACGTCCGCTCTAGTTAGCAATATTGCCCCGACTCCAGGTGGTTTAGGTGCTACAGAAGCTTTTCTATTGGTTGGATTAGCGGCAACTCATTTGAACTTATCTCAGGCTGCAGCAGTCATCTTAATTTACCGATTTTTTACTTTTTGGCTACCAATACTACCCGGTGGATTGGCTCTGCACAGAGTCAATAAATTAAAAATTGTTGGGTGAATTGGACTGCTTAGTTATCTTTCGACAATCTAGAAGTTGCTCTTTATGATAATCACTTAACTGGGTATCGATTGGATTCAATAGCACTTCGACTATATCATCATCGCTATCTGCATTGGACATATACACAAAGACCTTACTCCAGTCACATTCTAAGACGTCATAATCCGATAGAATTTCCCCTCGAACTGCCGCCCGCGTATTATTTGGAGGCGATGAAACAGCCTTTTGGATTTCAAAATCTTTCAGACTATTTTTGAACTTTCCTCGATTTCGCATTTTTATTCCGTAGCCATCTGTTACTCGAGTAACAGATCCGTCTAGGGCTTCGACGGTAATATTGTCGTATCTCAAATCTATAGCGCAAGATTCTATATCATTGGCTATACTAACAGAGTCAATCCTTCGGCCCTTTTGAACTTTTTTGTTAATAATTAAGTTCAGTTTAGCCGCCCAGTCGGCACGATTAGCTAAAATAGCGACGTCTTCCTGAGACTTTATGACTCTATTTAAATCATCATAAAATTCATACGTTTCTTTAGCCGCCTGATAATAATAAGCCGGTATTTCAACGCGTTCAACTAACTTAGACATTGTCAGTTCGCTAATATACTGCTGGAATGACAAGGCATTTTTTTGCTCACTAGACAAAAAAAGTTTCCCTTTATCATCAATCGTCAGACTGTTTATTCTGTCCACGTAACCCTTAAATGATAAAAAAGTCATATTCACATCATCTTGAATGAACTTATTCAATTCTTGATCAAATCCATTCTCTAATAAAGCTAAACAGAGTGCGACCCCAGCAATTCTCATGGTAGCCGCCCAGTCAGATATATTAATATCGCTGCACCTGGTTTCGAATCTAATGAGACCGTGTTCTATCGGCTCTTCTTCCTCTGTTCTGGCCATAGTGCCGCCATATAAATATCCAACTTCGCCTTGGAGTCCACCCATCTTCTGAGAGAAATAAACCGAATCTTGGTATTTTACATACCCAGCTCCTGTAAGAAAAATTCTTGATGCTAAGAAAGTTCTCATGACGGGATCCAATATCTTATCGTCTTGAACGAGATTCTGGAAATTACGAGATCCAACATCTATAGAATAATTATCATGACAGCCCTTACGATTATCTTGACTATCAACAACTCTTCTTTGTATCCGAACTTTTGATCCTTCAGGACGATCAACTGAATCATATTGTGCAAAGTTAATTGCTATTTGTCTAAGTAGCAGTTCGCCGGCCCTAATATAGACTGCCAGTTGTTCGGGAGTTCTACACTCAGGCGTAGCTCTTTCCAGATTAGTCGTACAGTATATTGGATCTTTATCGAAACTATTAACGAGAGCAAGTCCCGGATAAATTCTAAAACCATTAGTCAAAAATTCATTATCACAACCTATAAATTCTTTGGGTAGATACCTGTCAAGATACTGAACTAACTCATAGGGTTCATGAGCAGTCGCACCGTGTTGTAGCATCATACCGGTCTCTTCTTCATTACCTAAGATAACAGGAAAATGATTGTAGCCGTATTGATATTCCATTGCACTCTACCTTTTTAAATCATTGTTTTGACTTTTAAAAAAGTATATACCCAGAATGTCAAAAAATAAAAATAATTGCTATTATTTTAGATACATGGAGAAAGGTAATTCTACTGAACACAGTCCTTGGCTTGACCCAGCAGTCAAGGAATTGCTAAAACGAC
>JAJXVX010000038.1 GCA_021781915.1 bacterium | reverse complement strand
CACGTCGATGAGCTTGTACAAAGAGAAAAGAAGAAATGCTAAACAACTTACTATAAATATACCCAGTCTACCTAAAATTATTCATAACTCAAAAAGACTTAAATTCTTGTTTATAGCGCTTATATTTTTCGCCATATCTATTATGGGTGGAATTATAGGAGGTTTAGTCGAAAGTAGGTTGAACAATAATTATGGATCTCTATCGAACGGTCTTTTTAGCAAAGAAAAGATTGTAACTACACAAAGCCAGCTAATTAGTAGTATCGCTAAGTCTGTTGGCCCAAGCGTTGTTAGTGTTAACGTGACTATAAATAATTCATCTAGTTTGAACAGTTTTACTAATTTGTTCGGATTTTCCCAGCAACCTACAATCGAACAAGCTGCAGGGACGGGCATTATACTAACTAGCGGTGGTTTAATCATTACCAACAGACATGTTGTACCAGTGGGTACCACAAGCGTTTCGGTAACTTTAAGTAATGGAGTTCAGCTTAATGACGTTAGTATTGTTGGAAGAACAAATCCAAATAGTAGCCTAGATGTGGCATTTCTAAAGATAAATAATCTAGATGGGCAGAAGTTAATACCAGCAACCCTAGGTAATTCTAATACAGTCCAAATAGGTGATAGCGTGGTAGCAATTGGCAATGCCTTGGGGCAATTCCAGAACACAGTTACTTCTGGAATCATCTCGGGTTTTGGTCGTAGCGTGGTAGCTGCAAGTTCTGGTGGATCAAACTCGAACAACTTACTATCTCCGTTTGCTAGTTCGTCTAGTAGCTCAGAGAATTTAACTGATTTGTTTCAGACTGACGCCGCCATTAACGAAGGTAATTCTGGCGGACCACTCGTCAACTTAAACGGGCAGGTTATTGGTATTAATACTGCAATCGCAGGCAATGCTCAGAATATAGGATTTGCAATACCGATAAATGATGTAACTGGTCTAGTTAACCAAGTTCTAAAAACCGGTAAATTTGCTGTTCCGTATTTAGGTATCATGTATCTACCGATAACAGCAGATATACAAAATCAATACAACCTACCTGTTTCTCAAGGAGCTTTTATACCTCCTTCGGTTGATTCAACGAACCCATCTGTAGTTACAGGAAGTCCGGCAGCAAATGCTGGCCTACAACCAAACGATATAATAACTAAACTAAATGGTATTTCAATTAATCAGAGTAATTCGTTAACTGGGTTACTTGATCAGTATTTACCAGGCGATAAGGTTACACTTACTGTTATTCGTAATGATAAAACCATGAACGTTGACGTAACAGTTGGCTCAGAGTGATTGTCTAAAAAGCATTAAATAATTTGTTCTCAGTTAATTAAATATCTTATCAGTACAGTGATTTAATGTATTAATTGGTAGGAAGCCCCAGCCATAAACGATTATACGAAACAGTGAATTATCCACCTAGTGTAATAAAAAAGGTGGTTGCAGAACTATCCTTAAAATAGATAAATAAATAAAAAATATATCAAATTAGGTAAAATTATTTAAAAGAGTAAACGTTAATAAATAAAGACTGAAAGACCTTTTTTAAGTTATAAAGGCTTGATAACTGATCTAAGTCTGAATCAATATCGGGAAATTTTTCGATTAATATGTACAACGGTTTATCTGGACGTTTAGAAAGAGTAGAAAACAGCCTCCTATACAAAAATAATCCATCGATACCTGAAAAAACCGAATTTAGTGGTTCGTGGAGAACGTCTGGATTAACAGAGGAAAGTATGGGCACGTAAGGCAGATTTGCGAGGATAAGTTCGTATTTGTTAGAGTTACCATTAAGTAAATCGCCATGAATTAAAATATTATTTGTTGCAAATTTGTTAACATTCAGTTTAGTGATTTTTAGAGCTTTTTTTGATATATCAATCAAATCTACTGTAATATCATCGGATTCAATCGATAAACTAATGCCAATATTACCCGATCCACAACCTATGTCTGCGACTCTTAGCTTAGTATCGATATCGTAGTCATGGTAGTTCGACAATAAACTCCTATCAAGTATAGAAACGTCGTATTCAGAAAGGCTATTAATACTGTCCAATATCGGCCTTTTTTTAAGTTTAGATACCATGTATTTTGCTAAATCAACCATTAGTTCTGATTCTGGCCTTGGAATTAGGACAGCAGGACTAATTATAAAATCATGACCATAAAATTCCTTTTTTTGAACAATATATGCTGTCGGTAAGTTAAGGTATCTAAAAATTATATATTTTTTGAGTACATAAAGTTCCTTAGTTGGAATTAAAAAATCAGGTTGAGTAAATATTTTGTACCTTGGAATTCTCAACACGTACTCAGCGATTATTTGACAGTCTAATTCCGGTGCACCTATACTTGAGTTATTTTTTAATAATCTAATCGAACGATCAAACCAATTTTTCAAAGTCAAAGTAGAAGTCGTTTTATTTTTCATCTGACGAGTTAGCTGCCAAAATAACCTCAGTCAATAAATCGTCTATATCGCCATTAAGTGCTGCCGAAATATTTGATCTTGAGTATTTTATCCTATGATCGGTTATTCTATCTTGGGGAAAGTTGTATGTTCTTATTTTTTCCGACCTATCTCCAGTTCCGATTAGTTTGTTTCTGTTTTCTGACTGTTTTTTTAATTCGTTTTCTTCTTTGATTGAAAGTAATCTAGATCTTAGAATGTTTAGCGCCTTGGCCTTATTCTTAATTTGGGACTTTTCATCTTGATTAGAGACAACTATTCCAGAAGGTAAATGAGTAATTCTAACAGCTGAGTCGGTGGTATTGACGCTTTGTCCTCCGTGCCCACCGCTACGATATACATCTATTCTTAAATCTTTTGGATCTATTTCCAAATCAGTTTCTTCTGCTTCATGAAGTACAGCAACCGTAACGGTTGATGTATGAATTCTACCTTGGCTTTCGGTGGTTGGAATT
>JAJXVX010000037.1 GCA_021781915.1 bacterium | reverse complement strand
TATCATTGGTTTGTTTACCAAAATCAGGCATATGGAGCGGTGTCATCAGCTCCCTCAGTAGTGGTTGAACTTGATTTCGTTTTTCAGGATTAAATAGTCCGTGTTGAAGGTTGGTCGTATCAAGTTTGGCTATTTCTGTTTCAGCTAACAAATCCGGTGCTACGACATAATATCCAAGTTCAGCAAATCTGTCGGCCACACTCTTGATATGATCTGTTAACCCCCACACTTCGTGGATTAAAATTAAACCTCCGAGCGCTCCCTCAGATAAATCAACTGGACAATAACAATCTACTCCACCAATATTAATCATTTTATTCATTCTTCAATTATACAACTTTTTCCCACGGTAGATCTTCTTTACCGAAATGACCATAGTTTGTTGACAATGAAAATATCGGTCTTCTTAAGTCAAGTTTTGAAATAATACCTGATACCGAAGTATCGATTAAACCGTTTACGTAATTATCAATCTCATGATCAGAAACTTTAGCCGTTCCAAAAGTTTCAACTGTTTGCATGAGAGGTCTTGGCTGCCCGATTACATAAGCTAGGGCTACCTCACATTTATCAGCCAAGCCCTTGCTGACAATATTCTTAGCAATGAATCTCGCACAGTAAGCTCCCGACCGATCAACTTTAGAAGCGTCTTTGCCGCTAAATGCCCCTCCGCCAACTCTTGCATATCCACCATAACCATCAACGACTATTTTTCGACCTGTCAGTCCGGCGTCACTAGCTGGTCCAGGAATGAACCAAAGACCAGTGCCATTAACGATTATATTGTCGTCTGTAGGCAAGTCAAAGCCGTGGGAATTCAAAACTGGTTCAATAACTTGATTAATAATTTCCCGCTTTACTTCCTCAGCTTTTTTTTCTTCTGAGTGGGCTACAGCAATAACAACTTTCTCAACTGAAACAGGTTTATTATTCTTATATAGAATGGTCACCTGAGCCTTGCCATCGGGTCTCAACCAATCGATTGTCTTATTACTTCTAACATAGTCGATTTTTTTGGTTAAAGCATGAGCTAGCGTAATTGGAGCTGGCATTAGACTTTTAGTTTCGTTTACCGCATAGCCGAACATCATCCCTTGATCTCCAGCGCCCTCATTATCCACACCAATGCCAATTTCTGGCGATTGTTGGTGAAGAAAATTTAAGAAGTTTGACTGCCAAGAAAAACCCCAACTTGGGTCGGTATATCCAAGTGAAAAAATATAATCTCGAACAATATTCTCAAAATCTATCTTGGCTGATGTCTTGATTTCCCCAAGCAGTATTATCTGATTATCTCCAACAACCGTCTCAATTCCGGCTCTGGTCTGCGAATCTTGGCTGATTAAAGCATCAAGTAATTTATCCGAAATCCCGTCAGCAATCTTGTCCGGATGTCCGGCACAAACTGACTCTGAAGTAAAATATCTCACACTCATTTTAATAAAATCCTTTCTTTAAAAGAAACCAAGGACAAAGAGAAAAAATAAATATATTTCCCAGTGTTTGATTCACTTTTTGGGCTAGATGGAGCACCTTCGTCTCATATTAAGACAGGTTGCTGGCAGGTCGACGAGCTAGATCTCTCGCTGCACTCTTGATATTTAAATTGTTAATGTAGGTCTATTTTATCAAAAAAAAAATTAACCACAAAAAGTATCTTGAATCGATAAACCTGAATGTCTTATAATACTTACCCTAGGTAATATTTTGGAAAATCATAAAAAAATATAAATAAAGTGACTGTTGTTGTTTTAGAAGTTATTCTGCTTATTTTTGTCTCAGCCATCTGCTCGGGACTTAATATTGCTATCATGTCGCTTAATGTAAACGATCTAAAAAGAAAAGCCGCTGATAATAACAGAGCCGCTAAAAGAGTACTGCCACTACGAATAAACACTCACCTGACACTAGTAAGTATTTTGCTAGCTAATGTTGCAGCAGTTTCAGCTAATTCAATTTTATTGTCTCATTATATTAACGGCTGGTTAGCTGCAGCCATCTCAACACTTCTGATAGTGTTATTCGGCGAGATCCTTCCTCAGGCATTGTTCATAAAAAACCCTCTCGGTTGGTCGGCTTTCTTAGCACCTTTTATGCAAGGAATCATAGCCATCACCTTCATAATTTCTAAACCGTTACAGGTTCTTCTAGACAAAACTCTACCATCAACTATTAATGTATCTCAGCTTCAATCCAGGAACGAACTATCAATGTTAATGGCAGAACATCTAAATGATGACTCAAGTGAGCTTGATGACGACGAAGTGGAAATTATGAAAGGCGCCCTACTGCTTAGTGAAAAAAAAGTTAAGGATATTATGACTCCGTTCAAAGACACTTTTTTCCTAGACCCAATGGCTAAATTAGACAGCGACTTAATCCAAAATATTAAGATTATGGGTTACAGTCGTATTCCTATCATAAACAAACAAAGAACTCACTGTCATGGCATTCTTATCATGAAAAGCCTAATAGATATCGATTTCGATGAAAGCGAATTGTCTGTCATGGAGCTTCCTCTCTACCCGGTCAAAACAGTCGGAAGTCAAACAGCCCTTGATACTTTATTTAGAAAATTCATCTCTCAAGGCACCCATCTTATGCCGGTTGAGAAAGAGGATAAGATTATAGGTATAGTCACGATCGAAGATTTAATAGAAGAAATTATCGGACATGAGATTGAAGACGAATCTGACATTGATGATAAGACTAAACAACACCAATTAAATCTTGTATAATATCTAAAAACTAATGGGAATTGGCCAAGCGGTAAGGCACTGGGTTCTGGTCCCAGGATCGGGGGTTCGAATCCCTCATTCCCAGCCATATAGAACGAAGAGCCTTAATTAGCTTCTTATCACCCCTGTTAAATTGCTTGTTTTTACTGGTTTGGACTACCATTTTTTATACCTCCATTAATTTAGTTGATTGATTTACTTTTTGGCATATCACTTCCGC
>JAJXVX010000036.1 GCA_021781915.1 bacterium | reverse complement strand
ACTACTCGGAAGGAATATGGTGATTGATGAAATGCAAGCAGAGGCTTGGACGCCTGATGGAAAATCAATCACACAAACCAGCTTATCTGAACAAAATAAGTCGATGAACGCGGCCGATTTGAAATATAGTTTTGAGTTTGCTAAAAAGACTGGCATGAAATCGGTCGATATGTGGGGTGCGGAATATTGGTATTACCGAATGACAATCCTGCATGATCCAAGCTTATGGAATGTCGCTACTAAAGAATTTAGATCTAACTAGCATGAAAAAGAAGAATACTAACAGACACTTAATTTTAAATCGACGGGCGACCTTTGATTATACGATTGAAGAAACTCTGACAGTCGGAATTGAACTAACTGGGGCTGAGGTTAAAAGCCTAAGAATGGGTCACGGTGATTTAAACGGTTCATACGTCACCGTAAAAGACGGCGAGCTTTTTCTAATCAATGCTTCTGTTCACGGTACAAACGGTATTGTTATTAATGATCAAGATAAGACCAGATCTAGAAAGATCCTAGCCAAAAGAAAAGAGATTAATCATCTAATTGAAAAAAAGACTCAAGGTAGAACAATAATTCCTCTTGAAATTTACAGTGGCGGTAGATTTATAAAAGTTAAAATAGGTCTTGGTAAGGGTAAGAAAAATTATGATAAACGCCAAGTTATCAAAAAAAGAGATATTGAACGTTCTATAAATAATTTTAAATAATAATGATTTTAGATGCTAAAATTTCCGAGAAATCATTCGGTTCAAAAGTTTTATACACTGATTTAAACCTGACTATTCAAGAAGGCGAGAAAGTTGGTTTAATTGGTCGAAATGGTAGTGGAAAAACTACGCTGTTCAACATTATCCTGGGACTAGATAAAGATTTTCAGGGTGAAGTATTCGTCAAGAATGGTAAGATAATAAGCTCTACTCAACAGGAACATTACGGTTTAGAGAATTTAACGACATTGGACTATATCCTTAAAGACTTACCTGAATTTTCTAAACTTCATAAGATAATTTCCGACTATCCGACCTTAACTAATCCCAGCGACAGTTATCACAGTCGATATTCTGATGCCGTCAATCGTTTTAGTCAGTTGGGATATTATCAGGTGGAAAATGAACTAGCTAAAATCTTTGATAATTATCAACTTCAGTCAGATATCTTAGATAAACCTTTAAGAGTTCTTAGTGGAGGTCAGAAAAGATTAATTGATCTGATTAAAATTCAAAGGTCCCGTTCGGATTTGGCCCTAATTGATGAACCGACAAACCATATGGACTTTATGGCAAAAGCAACTTTTATTAATTGGTTAAACAATTCTAGCGAGGCTGTACTTGTCATTACTCATGACCGTGATGTTCTAGACCAGGTTGATAGAATAATTGAGATAAAAGATGGTAAGACAGTTAACTTTAAAGGAAACTACGGCAAGTATTTAAATATAAATAAATCAACTGTTACAAACCAAGTTAACGAATACGATTTAACACAAAAGACAATTGAAAATCTTAAAGCTGATATCATTCGATTTAGAAGATTAAAAGAAAAATCTCGATCACCGAGTACTATTCGAAGATTTAAGTCATTAGAAGAAAAAGCCGAAAAACAGCTTGAAGAACTAACAGAGTTAAAGAAACCGTCGTTTTGGATTGATAGAGAAAGTGTCGATGATTTAAGCCCAAAATTAAAAGCAGCTTATGGCAAATACAAAGCTAAAAACATTAGATTAAACACCACTTCTGATAAATTAAGTTCAACTCGGCTGCTAGTCCAAGCTACAAACCTGGTTTTGGGCTACGATAAACCCTTGTTCTCACAAATTACTTTTGATTTGCGAGAAGGAGATAGAATTAGGCTCCATGGTCGCAATGGAGCTGGAAAAACTACGATAGCTAAAGCTATTATTAATAAAATTAATCAAAAAAAGGAAGATTCAAAAGTTTTTAACGGAACATTGGCTGTCGAGAAAGATATAATTGTCGGAGTTTACGAACAGGAGATCGATGAAAAGTATTTGGATGAAACTATATACAACGTAATCGAAAAAACAATTTCTCAAGGTAAAGGTCTAGTGAATGATCAAATTATTAAACAGCTTTTAAGTCAATACTTATTCGATCCAAACAAAGATCTTGAAACTCCAGTCCGACAACTAAGTGGTGGGCAAAAGGCTAGATTACAACTTATTAAGATGTTAGCTCCAAATCCAAATTTATTGATTTTAGACGAGGTCACTAATCATTTAGATCTGCCAAGCATTGAAGAACTTGAAAATGCTATCCAAAATTACACAGGAGCAGTTATTTATATATCTCACGATTCTTACTTTTCTAACAGAGTTGGTGGCCAGATTCTTTCGGTTGCACTTTAAAAATATATTCTGTATAATTCAATCTGTTCATTAATATTCCGGGGTAGCTCAGCGGTAGAGCGGGTGGCTGTACGATAAGACAATGGTATACTAACCAATGTATGCCGGATAATCGTCGCTATATTGATCGTGCTGAATATTTGAAATTAGCTGTATCGAAAAGAAGAAAAGAAATTCGAAAGAGGTTAATCGAATACAAAGGCGGACAATGCTCAATTTGCGCTTACAATAAATGTCAAGATTCTCTTGATTTTCACCATTTAGATCCAACAAAAAAAGATTTCGGTATTTCTTCCGGAGGCTTAACTAGATCTTGGGAGAAAGTAAAAAGAGAAACAGACAAGTGTATTTTAGTTTGCGCTAATTGTCATAGAGAATTACATTCCAATATAGATAAAGTGCAGCCCAATTGAGTAATCAATTGGTGAAAATAGGGTGAATTGCGGGAAACCTAAGTCAATTATGATATGGTAATCCGCAGCCAAGCTAAGGTTAGGTTAAGAGACTTTAGAAGGTTCAGAGACTAGAAGGTGAGCCTAACAATAATCCTTCAACAGCGCCCTACATCCATGTTTTTACTTGGATGATGAGATAGTCCACGCCATTATTAAAATTATGGATAAAAGTGTAACCACTAGGTCGCTGGTTCGAATCCAGTCCCCGGAGCCATAAAAG
>JAJXVX010000011.1 GCA_021781915.1 bacterium | reverse complement strand
TATATGTGACGAATATGACGGTAGCATATGAATAAGGATCGGCTAACTCCGTGCCAGCAGCCGCGGTCATACGGAGGATCCAAGCGTTATCCGGAATTACTGGGCGTAAAGAGTTGCGTAGGTGGCAAAGTAAGCGAATAGTAAAATCACATAGCTCAACTATGTATATATTATTTGAACTGCTTAGCTAGAGGACGAGAGAGGTTATTGGAATTCTCAGTGTAGGAGTGAAATCCGTAGATATTGAGAGGAACACCGATGGCGTAGGCAGATAACTGGCTCGTTCCTGACACTAAGGCACGAAAGCGTGGGGAGCAAACGGGATTAGATACCCCGGTAGTCCACGCCGTAAACTATGAATGCTAGCTGTTAGAGGTATCGACCCCTCTAGTAGCGAAGCTAACGCGTTAAGCATTCCGCCTGTGGAGTACGGTCGCAAGACTAAAACATAAAGGAATTGACGGGGACCCGCACAAGCGGTGGAGCGTGTTGTTTAATTCGATGGTAAGCGAAGAACCTTACCCAGGCTTGACATCCTGCGAATTTTTCCGAAAGGAAAAAGTGCTTTATTGAGCGCAGTGACAGGTGTTGCATGGCCGTCGTCAGCTCGTGTCGTGAGATGTTTGGTTAAGTCCATCAACGAGCGCAACCCTTATATCTAGTTGAATTTTTCTAGCTAGACTGCCCTGGTAACAGGGAGGAAGGAGGGGTCGAAGTCAGGTCAGTATTACCCTTACGTCTGGGGCTACAAACACGCTACAATGGCCAGTACAAAGGGCAGCCAAGTCGCAAGACGGAGCTAATCCCATCAAAACTGGTCCTAGTTCGGATTGCAGGCTGAAACCCGCCTGCATGAAGCTGGAATCGCTAGTAATGGTAGGTCAGCACACTACCGTGAATACGTTCCCGGGTCTTGTACACACCGCCCGTCAAACCATGAAAGTCGCCAATACCTGACGTGTGAGCTTGCCTTGCCCTAAGGTAGGGGAGATGATTGGGGTTAAGTCGTAACAAGGTATCCGTACGGGAACGTGCGGATGGATTACCTCCTTTCTAAGGAGTAAACTAGTTGATATAGAGCAATCTTTATTAAACTAGGTCGGTCTCGGTAAATTGTTATCAGTACTGATAATTTACATTTCCATTTATGGACGAGAAAAATAGTCTGTAACAAAACGACGTTTGATCTGCACTACTTAGTTTTTAATATTGAATTCGCTTGTCTTTGTCTGTTATTTTAGGTAAAATAATTTGAAAACATACGGGGACATAGCTCAGTTGGCTAGAGCACCTGCTTTGCAAGCAGGGGGTCCGGGGTTCGAGTCCCCGTGTCTCCACCAAGTAATTGGGCGATTAGCTCAGCTGGTTAGAGCGCGTCACTGATAATGACGAGGTCGGAGGTTCGAGTCCCTCATCGCCCACCATAGTAATCGGTTATTTAGTAGTAAGTTTAACAATGAGAAATGCTTGACCATATCTGTTAAATTTGCTAGAATTTATCAGTTAGCTTGAGTTTAAGTAGAATTCTGTTATTTAAAGTAAATATTTAACAAGATTTATCATAAACTCAAGTTCAAGTACAGGGGGTATAAGTATTATTTTAGGTACTTATACACTCAGAAACCCTTGAGTTTAGCAATTTAACAATTCGGCAATCGAGAAAATTAAATATTTAATTTTTGATAATCATCAGAAATTAATCAATTGGGTATCGTATTTATTTACGATACTTTGTAAAAAGTTACTAAAGCGCATATAAAGAATGCCTAGACGTAAGATACCGATGAAGGACGCGAGGAGCTGCGAAAAGCTTCGGGGAGTAGCTAACTATACTTTGATCCGAAGATGTCCGAATGGGGCAACCCCGCAGGAGTAATGTCTTGTGACATAAATCTGAATACATAGGATTTATAGTGGTAACCGGGAGAACTGAAACATCTTAGTACCCCGAGGAAGAGAAAGTAAACAACGATTCTGCTAGTAGCGGCGAGCGAACGCAGATCAGCCCAAACTTTTTATGCTTTCCCACTCTTTTTCAGTGATAATTTTTGTCACTGGCAAAGAGTGAGAATAAGTGGATAGACGAATGTATAAAGAGGGTTGTGACACTATAAATAACTTATACGAAGTTTTGGATTTATCCAGAGTTTCGTATAGGTAGATTAACCTATCAATGTTAATCATAAGGTAAAAAATTTGCGAGGCGAGTAGAAGCAGTTGGAAAGCTGCGCCATAGACAGTGATAGCCTGGTATATCAAGTATCGCAAACCTTATAATTTTATTATGTCGAGTAGGTCGGGACACGTGAAACCCTGATTGAATCTGGGAGGGCCTCCTCCCAAGGCTAAATATATCTTACGATCGATAGTGTACAAGTACCGCGAGGGAAAGGTTAAAAGAACCCCGTAAGGGGAGTGAAATAGATCCTGAAATTATATGCGTACAAGGAGTCGGAGCCGGCTTGTCCGGTGACGGCGTGCTTTTTGTAGAACGATCCAGCGAGTTATTGGTATGTGCAAGCTTAGGTTATTTAACTGAGGCATAGTGAAAGCGAGCCTGAATAGGGCGAACAAGTACATATCAATAGACCCGAAACCAGGTGACCTAACCATGGACAGGCTGAAGCGCAAGTAAAACTGCGTGGAGGGCCGAACCGTAGCGAATTGCAACACGCCCGGATGATCTGTGGTTAGCGGTGAAATGCCAATCGAACCTGGAGATAGCTGGTTCTCCTCGAAATAGCTTTAGGGCTAGCGTTGTACGGTAGCTAACTGGGGTAGAGCTCTGTTTCGGACCGAGGGTCGCAAGATTACTCATCCTTGACAAACTACGAATACGGTTAGTGAAACTACAGCAGTCAGAACGGCGGGGCTAAGCTCGTCGCTCGAAAGGGAAACAGCCCAGACCTCCAGCTAAGGTCCCTAAATATACACTAAGTGGGAAACGAGGTGAGATTTCTTAAACAACGAGGATGTTGGCTTAGAAGCAGCCATTCATTTAAAGAGTGCGTAACAGCTCACTCGTCAAGAGATCTTGCGCGGAAAATGTAACGGGGCTCAAGTGTATTACCGACGCTGAGGATGCGTGCAGCAATGCATGCGTGGTAGAGGAGCGTTGATATCGCAGTGAAGTTAAGTCGCGAGGCTTGGTGGAGCGTTATCAAGTGAGAATGCTGGAATGAGTAACCATAAGGCAGGTGGAAATCCTGCCCACCGAAAGAGCAAGGTTTCCTGGTCCACGATAATCGAACCAGGGTTAGTCGGTCCTAAGCCGAGGCGAGTAGCGTAGGCGATGGACAACGGGTTAATATTCCCGTACTAACATTAAATTGTTTGTTATGCGCATCATATTAGTAGAAGCGGATTCACGGTTATATCCGTCTAACTTCGACAAATACGAAGGAATGAAATGACCTTACCGGTTAAATTTTTATGAAAGTGGTGACTAGAAAAGATAACAAACGCGTGTTTAATGTTATCCGTACCGCAAACCGACACAGGTGCTCAGGTCGAGAAGACCAAGGTGTACGAGTGATTCTTCGTCAAGGAACTCGGCAAACAAGCGACCGTAACTTCGGAATAAGGTCTGCCCCGTCATTTTGCTTATCATTGATAACAAAATGACAATGTTTTGCGAAGTTTGTTGATATTTTTTAGCAGTTTTGTTTTTAAGTTTTTAACTTCTTAAAGATCATAAACGGCAAATCGAGATTTTTATATCGAGAAACTAGCTAAACCCCAAATTTTTTATCTTAAAATGATAATTAAAATGACGGGGCCGCAGCTAAGGAACCCATGCAACTGTTTACCAAAAACATAGGTCTCTGCAAACACGAAAGTGGAAGTATAGGGGCTGACGCCTGCCCGGTGCTGGAAGGTTAAGGGGAGAGGTTTACGCTTTGAACTGAAGCCCCAGTGAACGGCGGCGGTAACTATAACCGTCCTAAGGTAGCGAAATTCCTTGTCAGGTAAGTTCTGACCTGCACGAATGGCGTAATGATATGGGTACTGTCTCGACGAAGAGCTCGGTGAAAGTGCATTGACGGTAAAGATGCCGTCTGTCCGCAGCAGGACGAAAAGACCCCGTGGAGCTTTACTACAATTTGGCATTGAGCCAAGTCGTATTATGTGTAGCATAGGTGGGAGACTTTGAAGCTTAGGCGCTAGCTTAGGTGGAGTCACAAGTGAAATACCACCCTTAATACGATTTTGTTCTTACCAAGGCCGCAATTTGCGGATCAATTTATTTTGGTCCTCAATTTCCGGTCTTGGGACCGTGTCTGATGGGTAGTTTAACTGGGACGGTTGCCTCCTAAAGAGTATCGGAGGCGTTCAAAGGTTAGCTAAATTCGGATGGAAATCGAATTGATAGTGTATACGCATAAGCTAGCTTGACTGTGAGGGCGACAACCCAAACAGGTACGAAAGTAGGAGTAAGTTTTCCGCTGTCCGTGCATTACGCACATGAGTGTGGTATCGGCAGCGCTTTCGGATAAAAGTTACCCCGGGGATAACAGGCTTATAGCGCCCAATAGTTCACATAGACGGCGCTGTTTGGCACCTCGATGTCGGCTCATCACATCCTGGAGGTGAAGCATCTTCCAAGGGTTCGGCTGTTCGCCGATTAAAGTGGTACGTGAGCTGGGTTCAGAACGTCGTGAGACAGTTCGGTTTATATCCGCTGTGGACGATAAGAAATTTGAGAGGCTTTGCTCCTAGTACGAGAGGACCGGAGTGAACATACCTCTGGTGTACCAGTTGTTCTACCAAGGGCATTGCTGGGTAGCTATGTATGGACCAGATAAGCGCTGAAAGCATATTAAGCGCGAAACTGACCTCAAGATTATATTTCTCTATGGAGCCCCCAGAAAGATTATCTGGTTGATAGGCGCAAAGTGGAAGCATAGTGATATGTGTAGCTGAAGCGTACTAATAGGGCCATCGACTTTTTACAATCTATGATTTAAGTATTTTTTAAGTACTTAGGTCTTAGATCAATTGGTTAATTTTTGCTGATTATTTTTTATATTTAATTAAAGCTTGGACATCGATAGTAAGTTTAACTTATTTAAAAGTATTATTTGGTGCCCATAGCGTGAGGGAAACACCTGTTACCATATCGAACACAGCAGTTAAGCCTCGCAGCGGTTACAATACTTGGGGTTAACCCTCGGGAAGATAGCACGGTGCCAAATTATAAAAAACCACTCGGCAAAACGGGTGGTTTTTTTTATTGACCGACTTACTTCTTATACTTATAATCTTATTAAGGAGAGTTTTAGTATGAACAATGACTTCCAGGAATCGATGACTCCGGAGATGAATCAGGTTAGGACAAGATATAGAATTAAAAAAAGTTGGATAAGACCGATTGTCGAAACTGTAGTGTTGGTTTTATTGGTTGTTTCTTTACTATATATCTGGAATCTTAGATCCGAAAATGCGAATTTAACAAGTGTTATTGCTAGCGATAATGCCAATCCTCAAGCTTTAGTCCAAAAGCAAACAAATCAAATTGTATCAGCTGTACAAGCACTTTTAGGCAGCAAAGTTCCGACCAATGAAGTGCCTGTCATTGCGACGGTTACGGACGCCAGTGCGGTTCAAAAACAGGCCGCCTTCTTCAGTTCAGCCCAAAATGGCGACAAAGTACTGTTTTACACAAAAAACGGTCTAGTAATATTGTATAGACCAAGCCAGAATCTTATTGTCGCTGACGGACCACTAACATTCAATAAGTAGCTATAAACTTGTAATATATTGACTTTTAACCTTAAGTGTGTTAATATATTTCCTAATAACTGCTCTAGCTCAGGTTAAGCAGATATTAAAAAGAGGGTTTCGATTTTTATCGTCGAAGCTCTTTTTTAATTTAATTAAATCTTATATGTCAGGAGTTTACATGTCAGGTACTAAAGCAGGTGGTCAATTAGCCGCTAAAACCAATAAACAAAAATACGGTTCTGATTTTTATGCAAAAATCGGGTCTAAAGGTGGTAAATTAGGTCGCACCGGTGGATTTTTTGCTAACCGTGAGCTAGCTAAATTAGCTGGAGCAAAAGGTGGCCGAATTTCCCGAAGAATCAAAAAATAATTTTTTTTAGTTTTTGACTAGACAATTGCTCGGTACGGTCTACAGAATCGTGAAGGTGTAACTTTCCATTTACTGTGGCAGTTGTAACAGGAGTATTGAGTTAAATCTGCTTGTTGAAGATTACGGATTCCGCAATTAGGGCATTGGCTTCTTTTTGCCATCCAGTCGCGGTAAGTGTCTAAGCAGTCTTCTATGTGGTTTAAATTAATTTTTATTCCAAGTTCATTAGCTATTTTTTTGGCTTCTTCCCAGGCATCCACTTCTAGCTGTATTAAGCTAAAATCACTTCTGTAAGCTGTGTGTTTTAGTTTGGCATGACTTATTTCATGCAACAAGGCCAGATCGGCCGTATTGCCTCGAGATTTTTTATCATAATAAATTGTCTTGGTCTCAGGTGCCCAGTAAAATCTATCACTCGAGATAAATCTAATTTCAGGTAACTGAAGCTTGAAAGCTTTTTTAATATTATTTAGCATCTGCTCTATATTTCTTGTTCACTGAGATAAATTATACTACCATAAAGCGTGTTAGTAAGAGGCTTGTGTGCACTCAGTAGTTCCGGAAATTTTATGATTGGAAGAGAAAATTTATCTAATGAATACGTTAAATCATCGATGTATTTTGAGTAGTATTTTCCAATAATACCACCGATTATAATTTCGTCAGGTTGATATGAAACATTTAGTTGCCAAAGTCCGGTAGCCAGATTTTTTGAATAGGTTTTCCAAAACTGCTTATCATCAATTTCGCGGATAGTTTTACCATAATTTTGGAGAACTGATTTACCCGAAACTAAATCTGCCCATCTAACAAGTTTTGAATTTTTTTGAACCATAATATCGTCCCCAGGGTATATATTCTTCCGGGATTCGTTAGCAAGATCCAAAAAACAATAGGAAATATTGTTTGAAATTGAGATATAAAGGACCGTGCTAGGTTTTTTTACTAGCATTGAAGACTCGTAAAGCGCTGCAAGATAAGTATTGTTTTGAGCAATAAGAGGAATGTGAAGTAGTTTCTCTAGGTTAAATAAGATTGGAATATTATGCCATGGCAAGCCGTATGATTTAATCAAAAAATTATTCGATAAATCAAGCAATCCAGATATTGATATTATCCCACGGTCTAGGTTGTAAAATGTTAAAAATCTAACAACATGTTTTTCCAAACTTATCAGAAAAAATTCGAAATCCTTATCAGTCGGAAACTTAATTTTATCAACTATTTTATTATTGTTATCAAATATCGCGGCTGTAGTATTAAAACTGCCAATGTCTATCGCAATATTCATATTTTTAGTTTACATTTTGGTAGGTTCATAATCAATCTAATATTTAGCTTTACTGATAAGGTCTTTTACTGATATAATGGCAACAAACTTATATTAACAATAATTAATCAGACTTAGTTTATTAATATTTGAACAATGGTTTAATATTCAATAATCTACGGTCGCAAGAGTTACTTATTAACTTTTTAGATTTATTTGTTTTTACAAGAAATACATTTTAAGGAGATAAGTTAATGTCTAATAATAATTTAACAATGGATGACTTACTGGCTGGAAACGAAGTCAAGTTTCTGATTGCTGGTGATGTCCTAGAAGGCTTGATAAGCTCCATTCGAAAGAATGAAATCTGGGTTGATTTAGGAGACAAAGGTGTTGGCGTAGTTTTAAGACGAGAAATGAATCACTCTGGGGAGCTAAAAGAAGGTGATTCTATCACTGTCAGTGTCATTGACCCTGAAATGGACGAAGGCTATGCCTTATTGAGTATGAAAAGAGCCGTCAAAGATCGTGGATGGGATGAAGTTCAGAGAGTTTTTGACGAGCACGAGATTGTATCTGTTTTACCGTACGACGCTAACAGAGGCGGATTATTAGTAGAACTTGAAGGGATTAGAGGATTTTTACCAGTATCTCAACTAGCTGCCGGTCATTACCCAAGAGTTGGTAGTGCTGATAAAGACGAGATTTTACAGAAGTTAAACTCATTAATTGATAAGCCTATAAGAGTAAGAATATTGGACTTGAATCGAAAAGATAATAAGTTAATTTTCTCTGAAAAAGAAGCTGTTAAAGATGATATGCAAAATAGATTCGCTGAACTAAAAGTCGGCGATATTGTAGAAGGTACTATCACTGGTGTAATAGATTTCGGGGCATTTGTTAATATTGATGGCATTGAGGGGCTGATACATATTTCAGAAATATCTTGGGAACGAGTTGATGATCCAAAGAACTATGTGAAAGTCGGCGAAACTGTTAAGGCTAAAATTATTGCCATTGATAAGGATAGACTAAGTTTGAGCCTTAAACAAATGAGTGAAGACCCATGGATGGTTGAGGTGAAGTCATTCAAAAAAGGAGACGTTGTTGAAGGGAAAGTTACCAGAATTACACCTTTTGGAGCATTCGTCCAATTATCGCCAAGCGTTGAAGCATTAGTACATGTTTCCGAAATGAGCGATGAAGAGGACTTTGATCCTGAAAAATTGTTTCAAGTTAATGAGAAAAAACAGTTCAAAGTTCTTGATGTAGACACTGAGAATAGAAAAATAGCTTTGTCTTTGAAAGATGCGAAGGCTAAGAAAACTGTCAAAAAAACCAAGTAGTTTTAAAAAATAATACCTAGACTGGGGATCGCTATGGCTGAAACCACTATCACAATAGATTCATTGATTACGGTAGGCACGCTAGCTGAAAAAATTAAAGTTCCGGTTACAAAAATTATAACCGAACTGATGAAAAACGGAGTCATGGCTACGGTTAATGAAAAGATAGATTTTGATACTGCTCAGATAATTGTGGCTGAACTAGGACTAGATTTAATTCTAGTTCAATCAAAAGATGATCAGAAAGAGATTGTTTCGTTTGGAAAAAAACAGTCTAACTCAAAAACTGCTGTTGAACGACCGCCGGTCGTTGCAGTAATGGGACATGTTGACCATGGTAAAACATCGCTACTAGATGCGATTAGACACACCAACACTGTTTCTAAAGAGGCTGGAGGTATCACTCAGCATATTTCTGCTTATCAAATAGAATATAAAAATCGAAAGATAACTTTTCTAGATACGCCGGGCCATGAAGCGTTTGCTGCTATCAGGGAGCACGGAGCTCATTTGACGGATATAGTAATTATAGTGATTGCCGCTGACGATGGAATTAAACCTCAAACCATTGAGGCTATCAGATTTGCTCAAAAAGCTAAGGTTAAAATAATTGTCGCAGTCAATAAAATCGACAAGGAAAACGCCGATGTCGCTAGAGTTAAACAGCAACTATCTGAACAAAATTTATTAATCGAAGAATGGGGCGGGGATATAATTTTGGTTGAAGTATCAGCTAAGACCGGTCAGGGAATAGATAAATTGCTAGAGATGATTTTACTAGTTTCCGACATAGAAGAGTTAAGAGCTGATTTAGATGTCCCACCGACTGGTTTGATTATAGAATCACATATTGAACAGGGAAGAGGCCCCGTTGTCTATGCTTTAATTGAGTCAGGAAAACTTACGACTGGAAAATTTATTGTATCTGGTAGTAATTACGGTAAAGTTCGAATTCTAGAGACTACCGATGGTCAAGCAGTTAAAGAAGCTATGCCGGGAATGCCTGTGAAAATCACCGGATTTAAAACTTTACCAGAATTTGGTGATTCATTTCAAACCCTTGAAAACGAAAAACAAGCAAAAGATTTTGCTAAGCAGACGGGAATAAACTCAATTAGCAAATCTGGTGATCAAATTTCTAGTGGTGAATTACTGAGGCTGATTAATCGAAATAATGAAGTCCAACAGTTGAACATTATTATAAAAGCAGATGTAAAAGGTTCTTTAACTTCTGTCATAGATAGTCTTAAATCTCTTAATACCGAAGAAATTGAAGTTTTGATTGTTGGTTCTGGGATTGGTTCGATTAATGACAATGATCTTTATTTGGCTAAAACATCTAAATCTATTATATATGGTTTCAATAGCCAGGTTTCTCCCAATATTAAACACCAGGCCGATAGAGAAGGAATAAAAATTAAAAACTATAACATAATCTATGAGTTGATTGATGATGTTAAATCTGAACTGACGGCAATGTTGATTCCTGAAATAGTCGAAACGGAATTAGGTAGAGTGATAGTAAGAGCAATTTTTGCCACTTCGAAGACAGAAATTATCTGTGGTGGACTTGTTACTAAGGGAAAAGTTAGCTTACCTGCACTTGCTAAAATTTATCGCGGGTCCGATTTAATAGGGGAAGTTGAGTTGACTAACCTAAAGAGAGGTCAAATGGACGTTAAAGAAGTTTTAGAAGAAGAACTCTGTGGAATGAGCCTATCGCTTAAAAACCAAAAGATAAATATTCAAGTCGACGATAAGCTGGAATTTTTCGAAAGAAAGGTTGTTTCTCGTACTCTCTAAATTATTTGATTAGTTGTATAATTTATTAAAAGGACTACACGAAATGATAAGAATAGATGAAAGTTTACTTAGCGATTTAGGACTAGAGAAGCTGTCTACAGAAGATAAGAACAGTCTGCTTAAACATATCTATGAGACATTAGAAATGAGAGTTGGGGTTCGGTTGGCAGATCAGATGTCGCAAGACCAACTTGATGAATTTGAAAAATATTTTGAAGCCAAAGATGATGCTGGAGCTTTTAAATGGCTGGAAAATAATTTTCCAAATTATAAGGATATAGTTCAAGAAGAATTTGATAAATTAAAAGAAGAAGTTAAACTTTCGGTACCTGAAATCATAAAACAAACAGAGCAAAATTAGCGCAGTTTTTCAAATAGACTAGGGTGCCCGATTAAGTAATTCTTTGAAGACATCTTTTTTCTGCCTGCTGGTAGCATCTCTTCAATTATTAATGAGTTTTCAATGCAACAAAAACCGATGTAGCTGTCGTTAGTAATAAAAAAATCACCGGGATTTCCTTGTCTATTCAAGACATAGGCTTTTGTGATGATGACATCAACGCCGTCTATATTAAAACGTGTTTTGGGCCAAGTACTGAAGGCTCTTATTTGTCTTTCAATATCTTGAGCTGTTTTATTGAAATCTACAGTCCCGTCGGTCTTTTTTATTATTTTTGAGTAACTTATGATTTTTCCTGTAAGCGATTGATCGATTAATTCAATTTTCCCGTCTATAAAATCTGGCAGAGTATCGTTTATTAAGTTATGAGATAGATAAATTAATTCATCAGCTAATTCCTCATTAATTATTGTGTCATTTATGTTAATTTCTCTATAACTAAGTAGAGGACCTTCATCCATTTTTTCAACTATCTTCATCAGACTAACACCGGCAGAATGCTGTCCACTTAAAATCGTGTAAGTAATTGGGTCAGGACCCCGCCATTGCGGCAATACCGAGAAATGGCTATTTACAATCCCAAATTTGAATTTGCTTATTGTCTGGTCTGAAATTATGATCCCAAAATCAATCAACAAACCGATATTAGCCTTAAAAGTATTATTTTCAAATAATGAATTAACCTCAGATTTGTTTGAGGCAAAATAAGTTGGTATACTCAGTTTCTTTGCCACATCAAAAACTGGTAGCACTTTTTGGATATTATTCTTTTTGGGCTTAGTTATAACAGCTTCAAAGTCAAAATCTTGACTTAAAAGCTCCAAACTTTTAGCAGCCAGATCACCGCTACCAAAGTATATTATTTTTTCGGATGTCTTTTTCATAGTCAACTTTTTTTAAATTACCGTTTTTCGTAAGTTTGTAAAAGGCTTCTGGTTGGTCTTTGATATGATCTATGAAAAGTTTTCCATTAGTATGGTCTATTTCATGTTGAAATATCCTAGCCATAAAATCGCTTGCCACCACCTTAACGGCATTGGCATTTTCATCTATTGCCGAAACATGTACTTTTTCGTATCTTGGTACCTTCCCGTATATTTCTGGAACGCTTAAACAACCTTCATAATCGTCAACTAACTGACCTTCGTATTTAGTTACTCGAGGGTTAATAAATACATTGAAGAAACTGTTTTCTTTTTCTTCGTGGTCATCTCGGATAATAATTATTCTATATAATTGATCTATTTGAACTGCTGCCAATGCGACACCTATTTCGTGTTCGCGACTCTTATCCCAGTCTATGGTGGCGGCTTTCATCATTTCGATTACTTGCTTAATATTTTTATCGATGACGGTTATTTTCTTAGACTTGCTTCGCAGGTGTTTGTTGGGTAGGTGAATAATACTGTCTTTAGTCATAAAAATTCCTTCTAGTCATTATATAGCATTAGATTTGATGTTATAAGGTTAAAGTAAATTTATTGGGTCAATATCAAAAATGAATGTTTTTGGTAATAAATCTATAACTTCAAGTAACCTGGACCGGTCTTTTGATTTTATTATTAGCTGCCAATTATACAGATTATTGGTTTTTTCTCTATATGCCGGGCTCGGTCCTTCAATAACAAGATCACTAAAACTATTATTCTCAATTAGTTGTTTTTTTAAGTCATTCATTTTTTCGATAATTATTAATTGTCTTTTTGCTTTTCCAGTTATTTTAAGCATAGAACAAAATGGAGGGAAGAAATATTGTTGTCTTTCTGCTATTTCGTGACGATAAAACTCTTCATAGTTATCGTTTAAAGCGAATTTTATTAATTCATTATCTGGGTTGTAAGTCTGGATAATAGCATTAGTGGTGTTTATGTGGCCTCGACCGACTCTACCAATTACTTGGTTGAGTAATTGAAAAGTTCTTTCCGACGATGAAAAGTCGGGTAAAGAGAGGCTTGTGTCGGCGATCAAAACCCCAAGAGTACTCAGTTTAGGTAAATCAAGACTTTTAGCTACTATCTGAGTTCCTATGATTATGTCGATGTTACCATCAACAAGACTATCGTAGTTGTTTTCCATTCTGTCAATTTTTTTATTATCACTATCGAATCTAGCATATTTTGCCTTTGGAAAAAGTCTTGTTATTTCATCGACTACCGCCTTTGTCCCAATAGATTTGTATATGACGTCTGAATTTCTACAAACTGGACAGTACGTTGGTGCAGCTGATTTATAATCACAACTGTGGCAAATTAATTTATGCAAATCACTGTGGTAAGTGAGAGGGATATCGCAATGCGGACAAGTCGATTGCCAGCCGCATGAAGTACAAAAAACCACACGAGAAGTACCTCTCCTATTTAAATACAATAAAATTTGTTCATTCTTAGAAAGTGATTTCTCCATTGATTTAATTAGTGGTTCACTTAAGTATTTTGATCTAATGAATTGACTTTTATCTTTAAGGTCGATAAGTTTAATATTTTTCTTCTCCTGATTATTTTCTATTGCTTTGTTGGGCATAAATATTATGGTTTTGTCCTTACTTTTGGCCAGAAAATAATCTACCAAGGAAGGCGTCGCACTGCCTAAGACTAATTTTATTTTTAAAAGATTAGATAAATACGAGGCTACTCTAACTGTTTCATAACGTGGCGCACTTTCTTGTTTATAGGAAGTCTCATGACACTCATCAATGATTATTAGACCTAGATTTTTTAACGGGCTAAATAATGCAGACCTAGGACCAATAATAATCAAAGGAGTTCTTGAACTTGCCATTTTTAGCCATTTCAAATTTTTTGTTTTAGATGATTGTCTAGAATCCCATTCAACAACAGTACCTTCGTTAAAATATTCAGCCAAAACTGAACTTAATTGACCCATCAATCCTATTTCTGGCACCAATAATATAGCAGACTGCTTATTGGCTAAAGTTTTTCTAAGCAATTCTATATAGATTCTGGTTTTGCCACTACCGGTTATGCCATGCAGAAGATAGGTATCGTTTCTTGACATTCTTTGCAATGCAATAAACTGATCCTTTGTTAGATCTTGTTTAATTTTGATTATTTTGTCGGGAGTGTCGGTCATTAGTTTTTCCGATAGGGACTTAAAACTATCTACAATATCTCCACTAATTCTTACTGGCAAGATTAATCTTGATACAGCTCCTATATTGGATGGATAATAATTCATCATCCATTTAGCTAGATTAATTAAATGAATTGGAATTAGAGGAATTTTAGTATACGATTCCTCTATTTTTTTAGTCTTGAAATGAGGCTTAGTAACATTTTTAACAATGATTGCGTTAACTATTTCTTTTTTAAGTTCAGTGTTTACTACCGCACCTATCTTTAGCTTCCTGGATGATTGATATGTCAAATTATCTTTTGAGTGATAGCCTAAACTGTTTACCCAAACCTCGTAGTAATACATTATATTTAAAGTATAATTTTATTAGCTTAAGTTATCAAAATAAAAAAATCTAAAAATAAGGGTTGTAATAATTATTACATAAATCTATACTACATATAAATAAGTAAGTTTGAGGAAACAATAATATGTTAGACGTATTTATAACTTCAAGGGTAAGAAGAAAAATAATAGTTATATATGCTAAATACCCTGATTTTAAAACACATGTTAGGGGCCTCGCCAAACTCATAAAAGAAGATGCCGGCAATATCCAAAGAGAGCTAAAGAAATTAGAAAAAGTTGGTTTTTTAATGTCGGAGCGCCAAGGAAATACTAAAGTATACTCTACCAATAAACAGTTTCCTATATTCAAAGAACTTCAAGGCATCGTGTTAAAATCCCAGCGAACCAACCAAAAAAGAATTACTAGTTAGAAAAAATAAAAACAAAACTTGCATTGTCGATGTTATTAGTTTAAAATTAAGGTTAATAAATGATTCAAATTACTAGAAAAGATGGCAAAGAATCTCTCGAGAATATGCTTCGAAGATTCAACCGAAAAGTCCAGCAATCTGGAGTTATATTAGTTGCGAAACAAAATCAGTACTTCGAAAAACCTTTATCCAAAAGAGATAGAAGAATAAAAGCTATTATCAGACAAGAGCGAAAAGCAATAAAAATGAAGAAGATTAAATTAGGCCAGAAATAGTCTTTAAAATGATTGAATCGTCTATCAATCAAGATCTAAAGCAAGCACTTTTGTCCGGAGATAAAGAAACTGTTAGTATACTTCGCTTCTTAAAAAGTTCAATTCAGGACTTTAAGGTCAATAATGGTCTCGACAGACAAAGCCCATTAGACGACAACCAGACAATACCTATCTTAAACAAAGAACTTAAAAAAATAACTGAGAGTATTGAAGTATTCGAAAAAGCTGGTAGTCAGGAAAGAGTAAATCAGTCTCTCGCTGAAGCCGAGATTATAAAAAAATATTTACCAAAACCTCTTAACGAAGTTGATATTAAAAAAATAGTGCAGGATGTGATTGAAAATAATCCCGGTGAAAACATGGGTAGCTTAATTTCTTTATCCAGACAAAAAATAGGTCCAATGGCTGATGGCTCCTTAATAGCTCAAATTGTTAAGGAACTCACTGTATGATTGTACTTATGGGGGTGGCGGGGGCTGGAAAGAGCATGCAGGGAAGAATATTCGCTGATGAACACGGATACTCGTGGATTTCAACAGGAGAATTATTTAGAGTTCTAGTGACGGGTGAAAGACGGAAGAGAATGCTAGAAGGCCACTTACTAAATGACCAAGAAGTGATTGATTTAGTTGATAGAACATTTAATCTGATTGATCTTAAAGAAGAGTTTTTATTGGACGGATTTCCAAGAACAATCGCTCAAACCAACTGGCTCTTAGAACAAATCCACCAAGGTAGACTATCGCTGACCGCAATATTTAATATGGAGGCATCTCTGGATGTGGTGGAAAAAAGATTATTAAAGCGCGCTAGAATTGATGATACTCCAGATTCTATAAAAATGAGATTTGAAGAGTATAAAACCACTACATTGCCAATCTTGGAATTGTTTAAAAAAGAGAATTCACCAATTTATAATATTAATGCCGACAATGACCCTCTACAGGTTCATGACGACATAATTCATCATATAGGATTGTAATTATTTTATGCAAACAAGAATAAAAACTGATTCTGAGTTAATTTCAATGAAAGTAAGTGGCAAAATATTAGCCACAGTGCTCAATTATCTATCCAATAACCTTTCAGATGGGATGTCGACCAAAGACATAGCTATTTTAGCGCTGAAAGAGTTAAGGGGACTTGGCGGAAAACCATCATTTTTAAACTATCAAGGTTTTCCAGATATTATCTGTATTTCGATAAACAATGAAGTGGTTCACGGGATACCTAAAAAAGATAAAATAATAAAAAACGGCGACATTGTTTCCTTGGATTTCGGGGTAACATATGATGGCATGATAACCGACGGTGCAATTAGCGTAATTTTAGGCAAATCAGATAATAAAAATGCCCAGGAATTGGTCAAGCATACAAAACAATCACTAGACGCTGGTATAAATGTCTTAAAAGATGGGGTTAGGGTTGGCGATATTTCATCAGCTGTTCAAGCTGTATTAGACAACTATAGGCATGGCATAGTCAGAGACTTGGTTGGTCATGGAGTAGGTCATCAACTTCATGAAGACCCAAATATACCTAATTATGGCAAAAAAGGTTCCGGGCCTCTTCTGAAAAGTGGTATGACTATTGCTATCGAACCGATGGCAACTCTCGGCGGGGATGATGTGGTTTTTTCTGAGGATGGATGGACGGTATTAACATCTGACGGATCTTTATCTGCTCACTTTGAAAATACGGTGCTGATTACCGATAATGGGTTTGAAATATTAACGGAATATTAATTCTTTTAAACTGTTAAGCTTGATAGAATGAGAGATATAGGTTTATGCTAGTCTTAAGCAAGAT
>JAJXVX010000035.1 GCA_021781915.1 bacterium | reverse complement strand
TTGATTACACCTTTGCTGGTCTACTTGGCTTTTCGATTATGGGAATAGGTATCTTCGGACCGGTTAATGTCTTTCCTGAACTTAAAAAACAGGGCATTTTAAGAAGATTACACACCACTCCTCTGAAGGTTTGGCAATACTTTATCTCAACTATGTTATCCCAATCCATCATTGGACTTATCTCAATTGTTATTCAATTTTTAGTGGCTATCTTGTTTTTCAACCTTAAACTTAACGGTAATCTGTTTTATATCGGTATTTTTGGAGTATTTAGTATCTTTATGATTCTAGGCTTAGGTCTTGCGATTGGTGGTTGGGCTAAGAACGAAAGGCAGGCTGCTCCACTTAGCAACATTGTTGTCTTCCCAATGCTATTTCTATCTGGTACTTTCTTCCCGCGATTTGACATGCCGATTTGGCTGCAGAATATAACTACCTTTATACCGCTAACTCCGGTGATTGATGGTTTGAGGTTACTGTCGACTGAAAGCAAGAATTTAGTTAATGTTGCCCCTCAATTAGGTTTGATACTGGCTTGGTCGGTTGTTATTTATATAGTTGCTTTTAGAGTTTTTCGTTGGGAATAGTCTTTGAAAATGATTTTCCAAGATTTAATTAAACCTTTTTTTGTATTAGCGCCGATGGATGATGTGACCGATGTGTCGTTTCGTCAAATGATAGCTTCATTAGCTTCACCAGACTTATTCTTTACCGAGTTTGTTAATGTTGATGGCTTAATGAGCGAGGGTCGAGATCGATTAATGGTTAAACTGAAACACTCTAAGCAAGACAAACCAATTATTGCTCAGTTATGGGGATCTAAACCTGATAATTTTAAAGAGATAGCTCTTCAAATTAAGGACATGGGTTTTGATGGGATTGATCTTAATATGGGTTGTCCCGATAAAACAATCGTTAAAAACGGTTGTTGTTCCGCCCTTATTAATGATCGGGATTTGGCCGCCGATATTATTGCAAAGACAATAGAGGGTTCAAATGGGTTACCAGTTAGCGTTAAGACGAGAGTTGGTTTCAATCAAGTCGACTTAACATGGTTTGATTTTTTAATGCAGTTTAATCTAAGCGGAATTACCGTTCATGGCCGAACTAAAAAAGAGATGTCTAAAGTCCCGGCCAATTGGGACTTAATAGCCCAGGTGGTTGAAATGAGGAATAAAAAACGTCCTGACTTACTAATTATTGGTAATGGGGATGTCGACAGCCGAGCTGATGGGTTGAATAAAGCTAAGACTTACGGGGTTGACGGGATAATGATTGGCAGGGGCGTACTGAAGGATCCGTTTGTTTTTGCAACCGACAGCCCTTGGATAAATTATTCACCAGCCGATAAAATCAAACTGTTTATTCGCCACATCGAATTGTTCAAACAGAACTGGCCAAATGGCGAAAGAAAGATTGTTCAATTATTTAAATTCGCCAAACTCTATATCAATAATTTTGACGGTGCAAGTGAGTTAAGGTCTGAGCTGATGAATATTAAATCTATTGAGCAGGCATTAACAATTTTAAATAGTAGCCTGACTAGTTTTAATGACTTAAAGCAGGGCTAGCTGATCCCTTAGACGGTTTAGTTTGCTTAATCATGAAGATGGCTACAATTGAGGCCGAAACAGCTATTAGACTACCGACTAGGAAAGCGGCATGAAAACCTTGAACCTCGGCATAAGCTACAATCTGACTCTTGGCAATATTAGTTGGTAGATGAGAGGTCGCGTTGGTAATGGCCGTTGAAGCGACTCCGGTTAAGACAGCTAGACCAAGTGATCCACCGATTTGCTGGGTGGTATTTAAAATACCTGAGGCAAGACCAGACTTTCGGCCCGATACACCTGATGTGGCGGTAATCGTGCCGGAAACGAAACTGGATCCTGCACCAAGACCAAGCATGACAAGAGCTGGAAGTATATTGGTTAAGTAGTGTCCGTTTACCGGTAATCTGGTAAGGTAAAGTAAAGCACTGGCTATTAAAAGCGGTCCGGTGATGAGGACTGGCCTGGCTCCTATTTTCGATATAATCCTTGGTACATTGGTGGCTGAAATTGCAATCATGATCGGTACAACCAAGAAAGTTAAACCAGCTCGAACAGGTGAATACCTAAGGACGTCTTGAACGTAGAGAGACAGGAAAAAGAAAAGTGAAAACATGCTGGCAACTACTGGGAATAAAGTTAAGTTAGCACCGGTTAAACTTCTAATTTTAAAGATACTTAGTGGTACTAGAGGGTTTTTGGCTCTCTTTTCGTTGAATATAAAGAAGGCCAAAAGTAAAATGCCGGCCACGAAAAAACTAAGCGTCGATAAATTAGTCCAACCATGACTAGGTCCATTGGAAAGACCGTAAACGATCGACATCATTCCGGCAGTTACACTTATGGCACCAGGCAAATCAAGGTCATTATGAGTTTCTTCTGATTCATGTTTCGGTACAATCCGCCATGCGAAATATAAAATTCCTAGAGTAACGGGTACGTTAATAAAAAAGTTCCATCTCCAACCAACATACTCGGTTAACAATCCGCCAAGTAAAACTCCGGCTGCTGCACCACCTGAAGCAACTGCACCCCAGACAGAAAGAGCAATATTTCTTTCATGACCTTCTTTGTAGCTGACTAAAACTATTGATAAAGCGGCCGGTGACATGAATGCACCAGCTAAACCTTGAAGTGCTCTAGTAGCTATCAGGAAAGTTCCCGACGGGGATAGTCCATTAAGAAGGGAGATTAATCCGAAGAAACTGACACCAATTAAAAAAATCTTCTTACGACCGTAAAGATCAGCTGCTCGACCACCGAGAAGAAGAAATCCACCAAACGTTAATGTGTAGGCAGTTACTATCCATTGCAAAGAACTGGTAGTCATGGAAAAAGATTTTAATATAGAGGGAAGTGCGACATTGACGACAGAGGAGTCTAGTACTACCATAAATTGGGCGAGCGCTAAAACTATTAAAATTAGCCAATGATTATGCGGTTTATCTTTCATTTTATTTTTTCCTTGTTTAAACTTAATCTTAATTGTATAATTCAATAGTTGAGGTTGTCAACTATTTATAAATTAAACTAAACCAATATGAATAACACCAACCGTCTTTTTTATAAGAATCTAATTGAGTTTTTGATGCACCTAAAGCATCGTCTTTATGAAGTAGCAATTGCCAATGATCTGTCTTCTATGCAGCTTATTATGATATTGTCTCTTGGCGTAAATCAGTCTGAATCGATGAATTATTTCAAGAGATTATTTAACTGCGATGCTTCAAATATTACCAACATTGCCGACGCCTTAGTTAAAAAGCAGATAATCTCTCGGTCGGAATCGCCAGAAGATCGTAGAATAAAAGAACTTAAATTATTGCCAAAAGGCGAAAAGCTACAACACAAAATCTTAGAAGAATTAAAGTCGGCCGATGCAGTCGACTTTTTCTCAATGGATAAAACACAGATTTTAAAAATGTCAGACTATCTTAGAAACTGGTCAGAAAATTAAAATGGTGGGGGCGGTAGGAATCGAACCTACTACCAAGCGGTTATGAGCCGCCTGCTCTAACCGATGAGCTACGCCCCCTTAAAACTTACTTATTATAAATAGAATTATATCAGATAATCAATAGAGTAATATAATTAAAGAATGCTTCAAAAAATTAAGCTACTAACCTCCAACGATGAAATAAAAAAAATTATTTTGCGTTTTCAAGACATTCGTTTTACCGGTCAAGTTATCTTCGTTTTTATAATTCTTTTAATCAGTTGGAGTGGTGTGAAGGCAATTCAGCTTAACTATGGCCTGCAACAACAGATTCTAAAATTGAATGAA
>JAJXVX010000010.1 GCA_021781915.1 bacterium | reverse complement strand
CTTCAGAACTAGTGACAGTAGTCCATGTCCCAAGAGTACCGTTTGCGTTAATTTTTGCGTAAGATGCGGTAGTAAGTGTAGCGCCTCCAGTGCTACCACCGGTCTCGTAGATATATCCATTATAGACAACTGCCGTTTCTTCTTCCGTAACACTCGTGAGAATTGAGGTAGCGGTCCATGAACCAATCGACCCAGGTGTAGTACTGCAACCACCAATACCACTGTTTTGTCCAGTGCATATTAAAGCGTAATAAACTGCTGATGTCGGACAAGTTGAAGCACATCCCCCTATTTCGTATATATAACCGTTGTATACGACGCTAGCAGCATTATATATTGTTGAAGGAAATACTGTTGTGGTATTCCAGACGCCAACAGATCCGGTACTGCTAATTTGAGCGTAGTAAACAGTATTTAAATAGCTGGTGCCATTATATCCCCCTATTTCGTATATATAACCATTGTAAGTTACGGTTGTAGCATTACCGATTCCTGATGGTAGTGAATTGGTGTTTGCTGTCCAAGAACCTATGGTGCCTGGGCCGCCGTTATTTATTTGAGAGTAATATGCTGTTGTGAGGGTGGTCCCTGTACTACCAACCCAGTTAATTCCACCTAGCTCATATGCGTAACCATTGTAAACCACTGAAGCTGAATTAGTTATATTTTGAGGAAGTGGACTAGCAGTATCATTAACCCAAGACCCCAGTGATCCATTAGAGCTAATCGGTGCGTAGTAGACGGTAGAATAATAAGTCGCAGCACTTCCTGAACCTCCAATCTCGTACACGAATCCGTTATAAACAACTGAAGTAGCGAAGTATGTTACTTGAGGGAGTGGACTAGCAGTATCATTAACCCAAGACCCCAGTGATCCATTAGAGCTAATCGGTGCGTAGTAGACGGTAGATAAAGATCCACTTGCACCATTACCTCCAATCTCGTACACGAATCCGTTATAAACAACTGAAGTAGCATAATCTATTGTCTGAGGAAGTGGACTAGCAGTATCATTAACCCAAGACCCCAGTGATCCATTAGAGCTAATCGGTGCGTAGTACACACTAGAATAAATAGTAGCACCACCGTTTGAACCTCCAATCTCGTACACGAATCCGTTATAAACAACTGAAGTAGCATCGCATGTTACCTGAGGCAATGATGTGGCAGATGTCCACGATCCCAGACTTCCATTAGAGTTAATCGGTGCATAGTATGTGGTTGAAGTACACGCTGTTGTCACACCCCCTAACTCGTAAACATATCCATTATAAACAACTGAAGAAGCATAATAAGTTGCCTGAGGCAATGATGTGGTAGACGTCCATGCTCCCAGACTTCCATTCGAGCTAATTGGTGCATAGTAGACATACTGCGAAGTAAGTCCACTCGTACCCATACCTCCAATCTCGTACACGAATCCGTTATAAACAACTGAAGAAGCATAATCATTCGGCCCATAGGATTTACCTTTAGATGATGATGAGGGCAATGTTGTCGTAGTAATCCACGGGCTTAATGATCCTACTCCAGATACTTGGCTGTAATAGACTGTAGATGCGATGTTTATTAAAGAAGAGGTGTTACCCCCTAACTCGTAAATATATCCGTTATAAACAACTGAAGTGGCACTGGCCAATGTCTGAGGAAGTGGACTAGCAGTATCATTAACCCAAGACCCCAGACTACCATCCGAGTTAATTGGTGCATAGTATACGGTAGTCACATAACTACCACCTCCTATACCTCCTATTTCGTAGATATAGCCGTTAAAAACGTCAGTGATTGACATAGCTTCAGATACTGGAAGTGGACTAGCAGTATCATTAACCCAAGACCCCAGACTACCATCCGAGTTAATCGGCGCATAGTATACGGTAGAAAGAGTAGTTCCAGGACCACCGCTTGAGTTGCCTCCTAACACGTAAACGTATCCATTATAAACAACTGATGTTGCGCTGTTTACTGCTCTTGGTAGTGGACTAGCAGTATCATTAACCCAAGACCCCAGACTACCATCCGAGTTAATTGGTGCATAGTATACGGTAGTCGAATAAGTGACAGCTCCACCTCCTCCTAACTCGTAAACATATCCATTATAAACAACTGATGTTGCTTGTTCTATTATTGCCGGTAGTGGACTAGCAGTATCATTAACCCATGCTCCCAGACTTCCATTCGAGTTAATAGGTGCATAGTATACAGTAGAAAGACTAGTAGTTCCGTTGTATCCGCCTAACTCGTAAACGTATCCATTATAAACAACTGATGTTGCGTATTCTATTGTTTGAGGTAGTGGACTAGCAGTATCATTAACCCATGCTCCCAGACTTCCATTCGAGTTAATAGGTGCATAGTATACAGTAGAAAAGTAGGTGTATACGCTACCATTGTAGTAAGACCCGCCTAACTCGTAAACATATCCATTATAAACAACTGAAGTAGCAGCGTATAACGCTTGCGGCAAAGAGTTAGCAGCACCCCATGTATTATTGAGAATTCCTCCGCTTAATCCGCCTTCAGATATCTGATTAGGGGTGGTAGAGATATCTCCTTCTATATTGCCAGTTAGGAAAGAAGCAGCTGAGTTAACTAAGACGGATGGATCGATAACAATTGGGTAGTGAAGTTTCTCTATATTGTTAACATTTAGGGTAAGTGTATTATTGTTTAGTTTGAACTGCGCAACATTGTTTACCGTTTGACCATCTTGGCTATTATTACTTTCTTTAACAACCGGTGCTGGAAGTTCAAACAACATAGTAGATTTTTTGTAGATGCCTACACCTCCACCAATTGAATTTTGTTTGGCAATTAAACCAGTCGGTAGTATTAGTTGGTACGAGAAACTAGTTGAATTTATTGGTTTATTAATGACTATATCTTCAGACAGTTGAGTCTGCTGCGGTGTGTAGACTAGTTGAATGTTAGAGTTAACTGGATAGATGAACCGACCTGAGATATATTTTTCTTGATGAGTTTCAAAATTGGGAACTAGACTTATATTTAGTTTATTTTGATCATCATAAACAGTTATGCCTTGTTTCATCTTAAGCGGAAGAGTGGCGCTATATAGCCCAGTGTTTGGTTGTCCAACTAGTTTAGTCTGTGAATTAGAGCCTTGGCTTAAACCACTTATATTAATCTCATAACTTTTTGTTTTATTCTGAAAATCAACCTTCGATATTGGAGAACTTGACGATAATGGTTTATTTAATAGTAGGTTGGCTGCATTGGATAATTGGTAGTTTGCTCTCGGGTAGATAAGAATCAATACTATACCGATTATTACACTAAAAATTAGTGAAATAGACGCAGAAGTAAGAAAACAATGTTTTGAGAAACAGGTGTTAATTATTTTTCGGAGGTTACCCAGTCGACTAGATTTCTTATCTCGAGTCATTTTTTTAATTGAGTGATTTGGAGTAGGATGATTATTTTTTTTATCGATAACGTCAGAGATAAAATCTTTTCTATCAAGTTGCATTCTTATAAATCCCTCTGAGTTAGTGCCTAATTTTATTTTAACAGTTAAACCTCAAGTAGTAAAAAACGTACTAAATCAGTTATTTTTTTTGGTATAATTTATTTACTTAATATTTTTGGGGATGTAGCTCAGTTGATTAGAGCGCAGCGCTGGCAGCGCTGAGGTCCAGGGTTTGAGTCCCTGTATCTCCACCATAAGTACATTATTCAAACCCCTGACCTTAGACGAAAAAATGTCTAAGATCAGCCGTCTAAAGTGCCGTTATCATTTAAGGAGGGAAGTCTATGTCGGAAATGTTGTCATATGATCAAACAGTCGAAAATCATCCTCGATTGTTTAAGATAACAGAGTTTGGTGGGGTAATTTATCAACCTATTGATCAAGCCGAAGAGCAGCTAGCTTTTAGTCTAAAACATAATGACATGCCTAGCTTTGAGAATTTACCACTAAACGACAGGCTATCTAGATTAATTGAGTCCGAAGAATTCCTTGACTTAGATTTTCAAGCCCAAACAATCGAACAATTTTGGCACATCCTTGGTTTCGATTCACCCAAAATTAATTCTGAAGTAGCTAGTGCCTATTTAGATAAATATAAAGACAGCTCAACTAGACTGATAGCAGTACCGGCTCTAACTATGGCCGAACGTAAGATGATATTTAAAAAAGCTAAGACTCATTTTTCCGGAAATTTAATTTCAAGCACAGATTCGGGATCTTCAAACGACGAGTCAATTATTTACGCTAATTTATCAAGAGACACAGAGAATTTATATCAAGTTGATGAGAAAGCATATGGTCTGAGATATCTAAGTGAAGATAAGCCGCTTAGTCGGAAGAGTTATCTAAACTGGCTTGTCTCAAGTGGCAGGGGGGTGGTCCATAAGAATAGGTTATGGACTTTTGTTCCAATGAATTTCCCACAGGATCAACAAGTTGGTTCTACTGTCGAAAGTTTGATTAAAAACCATCAGTTTTTGTCACCTGAGAGCTTGATTACCCAGCAAATGATGCTAGTAGCTAGTGGTAAGAAATTTAATTGGACACCAAAATTTTGTAACGAAATTATCTTTGAAGTAGAGAATGACGGACAGACAAAACTTATCGCCGGATTCGTTATGGTTAATTGGAACAATGTTAACCAAACCGGTCGTCTAAGTATCGAAAAATAAAGTAGCTTCTTTTAAGTAAAATATTACTTTTAAGGTTATAATTTAACTTAGTGAAAATCCTGGTAGATGATTTAGTCATAAATTATAGCCTGAGTAAAGCCAAGAAGATGGTTATGTTACTCCATGGCTGGGGCGATAGTTCAGATGGTCTGAGGATTATATTCGATGGCTTAACAGAAAAAGGCTATGGGGTGTTATCACTTGATTTACCGGGATTTGGTTCGTCCGATAATCCAAAAACTGCTTGGGGTCTGACTGAATATGCGAAGTTTGTTGATGAATTCTTAAAAAAGATTAAGATTATGCCGTTTGCCGTAATTGGACATTCTAATGGCGGTGCAATCGCTATTAAGGCAAGTTCAATGGGATTAATTAAACCTGCTAAGCTTATTTTGATTGCCTCGGCCGGCATTAGATCTAACTATAACCTCAGGAATAAGACGATTAGATTAGTTGCTAAATCAGGCAAAATGTTAACTCAAGTTTTGCCGCGTAGTACTAGAAAAAAAATCCAGAGATTGTTTTACGATAAAATAGGTTCAGACTTATTGATTAAGGAAGATCTAGTCGAAACCTTCAAAAAAGTTGTCAGTGAAGATTTAACTAGTCAGGCAAGATTAGTCACAGCTGATACATTATTAATTTACGGAGACAAAGACATGGCGACACCAGTTTCTTACGGTAAAATATTTGAAAACTCTATCAAAGGGTCTCGAATGCTAGTCCTGCCAGATGTCGGACACTTTGTTCATCTGGATGAACCAGACAGGTTAATCAAAGAAATAGTGGGATTCTTAAATGTTTAAAAATTTATTTAGTCTTTATCGACCGAGTTTTGCTAGGAATATTGCCTATATGCTGCAAGCTAGCGAATATGATGGCCGGATGTATTTAAAATGGCTTCATAAAACAAAGGACTTTAGTAAAGTCAGTACTCGTAAACAGTTTGTTAGGACTAGTTTCAGTAATGCGCTTTATCTGGTTTTGGTTGTCGGTATAATACTGCAGACTCTAATTGGATTAGTGGTTATGACGCTTGGATTTACGCATACGATTATTGGCGGTCAGTATTACGGTCTAGCCATTATATTGATTTATCCTTTGCTATGGCCTTATTTCATTCTCGTTTTAGTACAACTAGCTAAGTATTTTATTTTGTGGCCAAGATACAGGGTAGTTTTATCTCAAGCTGAAGAAGTATTTAAAAATCATCCAGGCACCATCATTGCAGTGCTTGGTAGTTATGGCAAAACTTCGATGAAGGAGTTTCTAAAAATTGTCTTATCGGAAGGGCTTAACGTGGCTGCATCTCCGGCTAATAAGAATGTGGCGCTTTCTCATGCAAAATTTGCTAGGTCTCTAAGTGGTAAGGAAGATATTGTCATAGTCGAATACGGTGAAGGCAAGAATGGGGATATTGCCGAGCTAGCAAAATTAACTCATCCTGACATTGCTGTTATAACCGGTTTGGCTCCCGCCCATCAAAACCACTACAAAAATATTAAACAACAAGCCGATGATTTGCTATCGATTACTTCATATGTGCAGGCAAAAAATATTTATCTTAACCTAGATAATTTCTTCAAAGACATTAGTCTGCCAAAATCGATTCTTAAATTTGATGATGAAGTAGTTGGTGATCTAAAGATTAAAAATGTTGAAGTGTTTTTTGATAAAACAACCTTCGATTTAGTTAAGGGTAAGGACACGATGTCCTATAAAACCAATGTAATCGGTTTTCATCAAGTAAAATATTTAGCGTTAGTCTGCTTGCTGGCTTCTAAATTCGGTCTGAGCAATGATCAGATTAAAAGGGGTATAGCTAAAACTAAAGCCTTTTCGCATCGTATGGAACCTTATTTAATTAACGGTGCTAAAGTAATCGACGATAGCTATAATGGCAACATTGAAGGCATTAAGGCCGGTTTAAATTTATTGAAAAAATTAGATGCTAAGCGCAAAATTTATGTTACGCCCGGTTTGGTTGATCAAGGCAAAGATTCAAATTTGATTCACCATGAAATGGGTAAACTGATTGCTAAGGCTAATCCTGATATTGTCGTACTGATGAAAAACTCGACTACTGACAGTATTAAAGCTGGTCTTGACGATGAGGGCTTTAATCGCCAGTTGATTATAGAGGATAAACCACTCGATTTTTATAATAATTTAACCGCTTTTGTAGCTCAAGATGATCTGGTTTTGATGCAAAATGACTGGCCGGATAATTATAAATAATATTAAAAAAGCGGCCAGACGCTGATATACTTAATTGTAAGTAATAGTTATGAAAAGAATTCTAGTAGTATTTGGTGGTCGTTCTGTCGAACACGATGTGTCGATAATTACAGCCATAAACAGCATTATTAAACCCCTGAGACTGACAAAAAAGTACCAGGTAGAGCCACTCTATATCGCTAAAGACGGTAGGTGGTACTGGGATGAAGCACTATCTAATATAGAGACATATTCATCTGGTAAAATTGATTCTCTGATTAAGAAGTTAAAACCAGTTAATCTTAGTTTTGAAAACGGTCTGGTAATATCTAATGGTAAGTCTTTTAATTCCAAGAAAGCTCAAATCGATATTGTTTTTCCAGCTCTTCACGGCACTTATGGAGAAGACGGAGATTTAATGGGTCTTCTGGAAATGGCTGGTGTAGCTTATGTTGGTTGTGGTGTTGCCGCTTCAGCTATTGCAATGGATAAAGTGATAGCTAAACAACTGGCTATTGCCAATAAAATTCCGACGTCTAATTTTCTGTTTTATAGGAGTAAAGATTACAAAGATAACCCAGTCACGGTACTTAATGAAATCAATACCCATCTGAATTGGCCGCTTTTTGTCAAACCGACTCATCTTGGTTCCTCAATAGGAATATCTAGAGTCAGTAGTAACGATGAACTAGGTAATGCGATTGAACTGGCTTTTCATTATGATGACTTGGTCGTCGTAGAGGAGGAAGTATCTAATTTAATTGAAGTAACTTTGCCGATTATCGGTAACGAAACACCAGAACCAGCTTATCTAGAAAAGCCGACGCTGCAAAAAGCCGATTTTTTTGATTTTGATGCTAAGTACTTAAGAGGTGGTAAAAAAGGGTCTAAAAACGGCCAGGCTAGTTCGAGCTACTCGGAAGTACCAGCCCAACTACCAAAAAAACTTTATAAAGCCGCCGAGGAACTTGGAGTAAATGTCTATAAAACTTTTGGCCTGTCTGGTATTGCACGAGTCGATATGTTAATTGATTCTAAGTTAAATAAAGTTTATTTTAATGAGATAAATCCTCTGCCGGGATCTTTATATTCTCATAATTTTCAAAAATTTGGATTATCTAATGTCGAATTGGTTGAAAAGTTATTGTTTTTTGCCATGGAAAAATTCGAGCAAAAGAACAAATTAAATTCATCTTTTTCAACTAACTATTTAAAACAGTTTTAGCTATGAATAGATATAACCCAAAGAGTTTTGAGTCAAAATGGCAAGACGAGTGGAATAAGTCAGGTATTTATAAGGCTAAAGACAACACCTCTAAGCCAAAGAAGTACATACTTGAGTATTTCCCATACCCTAGTGGTGCCGCTATGCATGTTGGCCATGTTAGAAATTATTCGATTGGCGACGCAATAGCTCGCTTTAGTCGGATGCAAGGTTTTGAAGTACTTCACCCGATGGGATGGGACGCTTTTGGTTTGCCAGCCGAGAACTATGCAATCAAAAATAAGATTAGCCCGGCCCAGGCAATCAGTCAAAATACCACTCGATTTAAATCCCAACTTAATCAAATGGGATTTAGTTATGATTGGAGCCGTGAAATTAACAGCACTGATCCGAAATACTACAGGTGGACTCAGTGGTTTTTCCTGCTTCTTTACAAGAAGGGGCTAGCTTATCAACAAGAGAGTCTACAGTGGTGGTGCCCAGTCGATAAGACGGTTCTGGCCAATGAACAAGTTGAGGCCGGTCTTTGTTGGCGTTGTGGTAATAAAGTTGAAAAAAAATCTCTCAAACAATGGTTTTTTAAAATCACTGATTATGCTGATAGGTTACTCGAAGATTTGGACGATATAAATTGGCCTGAAGCTATCAAGTCAATGCAGCGAAACTGGATAGGCAAAAGCAAAGGTGCTTTAATCGATTTCAAGGTAGACGATAGTGATAAAACTATCCAGGTATTTACCACTAGACCGGACACTATTTACGGCGCCACATTCTTAGTGCTTGCTCCGGAGCACGAGCTGGTCAGTTCAATTACTTCAAAATCTCAAAAAAACAGCGTCGGTAAGTACATAAAAGATTCTCAGGCAAAATCTGACATCGAAAGGCAAGAAACTAACCGAGAAAAAACTGGTGTTTTTAGTGGTTCGTACGCAATTAATCCTCTGACGGGAGAGAAAATCCCAATATGGCTAGCCGACTATGTTCTAGTTGGTTACGGTACTGGCGCTATCATGGCTGTGCCGGCTCACGACGAAAGAGATTTTGAATTTGCCAAAAAATTCAATCTTGAAATTAGACAGGTTATTTCCAACAACGACGAAGTTGACGGCGTGACACTTGGTGAGGGATCAATGATTTCTTCCGGGGAATTCACTGGACTTAATTCGGCTGATGCAAGAGAAAAAATAGTTGAAAAAATTTCGGCGATGGGAATTGGAAGCGAGAAAGTTAATTATAAGATGAGAGATTGGTTAATCTCCAGGCAGCGATACTGGGGAGCCCCAATTCCGATTATTTATTGTCCAAAAGACGGTGTTGTGCCGGTCGACGAAGATCAGTTACCAGTTTTATTACCTGAAATTGAAAGCATCGAACCAAGCGGTGATGGACGAAGCCCACTTGTTAACGTGCCGTCTTTCGTTAAAACAACCTGTCCTAAGTGTGGTGGTCCGGCTGAGCGAGAAACCGATACTATGGATGGATTTGCCTGCTCTAGTTGGTATTTTCTTCGATTTGCCGATCCCGACAATCAAACGGTGCCTTTTGACAAGTCTAAAGCTGACTATTGGTTACCAGTCGACGAATATATCGGTGGAGCAGAACATGCCGTAATGCATCTTTTATATGCAAGATTTTGGACCAAGGTTATGTATGATGATGGGCTGATTAATTTTACTGAACCCTTCACGACTCTTCGTAACCAAGGCATGATACTGGCCCCAGACGGTAGTAAAATGAGCAAAAGTAAAAATAATACAATTGAGCCCGATAGCCTGATTGAATCCGGTTACGGCGCCGATAGTATTAGAATCATGGAGCTCTTTATTGGTCCCTGGAATCAAGCTTCGAATTGGAGCGTCGATGGCTTAGGTGGCTCTTATAGATTCTTGCAAAGAGTCTGGAAAGTTGTTGGGCAATACATTGAATCATCTAAGGGAAATCTTAGTCAAGAGATTAATTTTAATATTAAGAAAATCGAGCATAAGACAATTAAAAAAGTTACCAAGGATCTTGAGAACTTAAACTTCAATACAGCTGTGTCGGCGCTAATGGAGTATGTTAATGAACTGTATAAGATAAATCAGTCGACTGGAATTTACAAAGATACGGCTTGGGATCAGGCCATTGTCAGCCTTCTTAAATTACTCTGTCCGATTGCACCCCATATAACAGAGGAGCTTTGGCATTTAATGGGTCAAACAGAGTCGATTCATTTAACTACTTGGCCGACTTTTAATGAATCTATCATCATTGATGAGGTATTCGAGCTAGTGGTTCAGATCAATGGTAAAGTTCGCGCTCAGCTAAGTGTTGCTACCTCACTTGGTCAAGAGGAATTGGTAAAACTGGCCCTTAAAGACGAAAAGATTATCAAATATACCAAAGATAAAACTATTGTAAAAACTATTGTAGTTCCAGGTAAACTAATTAACTTTGTGATTTAGTAAGAATCATTTTAAGATTGAAAAATCATCTTAAAGATAGTAGAATAAAGCTTAAATTATCAAATTTGTTTAAAGGAGATTTATTTTTCATGGGTAAGCCAAAGAAACGTACGAGCCCACGTCGGACCGGTACACGTCGTAGTCATTTGGTTCTTGATTTGGCTCGTCGAGTCAATGCAAAATCACCTGTTAAAGTCAGGACGACTGTTCGGGAGTCTGGTAAAAAAGTTGTCAAAGTCGACAAGTAGTATTCTGGCAGTTCGATTGCCAAGTATTTTTTAAAAATTAAACCGAATTCTTTAAGAGGGGTGTAAATGGCGTCAAATCGACATTTGGGAAGAATCATAGTTTTACAGAGTTTGTTTGAATTCGAATTCAGACAGGACTGCGGCGATGATAATTCTTCAATTGAAGAAATTGTTAAACGCAATTTCGAAAGATACCACGACCTGATTGAAGATAAGAAATTTACTGTTGAATTAGCCAAGGGCGTTAGCGATAAGGCAGCTGAGCTTGATAAAAAACTTCAGCCCATCGCACCTGAGTGGCCAATTGATCAGATTGCTAGGATTGATAGGAACATTTTGCGGATTGGGTTATATGAATTACTATATGAAAAAGATGTTCCGCCGAAAGTGGTAATCAATGAATCTGTTGAGTTAGCCAAGGCTTTTGGTAATATTAATTCATCTAAATTCATAAACGGAGTGTTGGGAACGGCACTCAGCCAAAAAGATACTAAAAAAACCAAAACCAAAAAGTCTAAGTAATTTTTTAGTAAAATCATTTAAATTTAAAGGTAAGTTATGAAGAAGCCTGAACCAATCAGAGGTATTAAAAATTTTGTTTATAAAATAAGACCCGATATATCGGAAGTAGTTCACGAAACTACAGCCGGTGGGGTTGTTTTCAGGAGAGCCAAGGATGGCTCGATTGATATTCTGCTAATTCAGGATACCAAAAACAGATGGACGGTCCCTAAAGGTCATGTTGAGCCAAAAGAAGAACCTCGAAAAACCGCTCAGAGAGAGATAACCGAAGAGACCGGTCTAACTAAACTCAAAGTCTATTCATGGCTAGGAAAAGTTAATTTCCGCTATAGAAGAGAAAAGACTCTAGTCTTGATGACGATGCATATTTATTTAGTCGAAGTTCTAGGCGACAGTGAGAATTTTAAACCTGAAGACTGGTTAAATGATATTAAATGGTTTAAATCGACTGAAGCAATTGATAAAATAGCTTATGACGATATTGGTAAGTTAATATTGGTCGGTATGAAGAAAATTAGAAACAATAAACTCTAAAAATTTGTTTAAGTTTTATGGATACAAGTAACTATAGAAGATTCGCTCTAGAAAAATTACAACTCGAGTTTAGCGACATAGATAAGTTAGTGACTGCTTTTACTCATCGATCATATTTAAATGAGCACAAGAAATTAAAACTTGAGCACAATGAAAGATATGAGTTTTTAGGAGACGCTGTTTTGGAGTTGATTGTCACGGAATACCTATTTAAAAATTATAATCAGCCAGAAGGTATCTTAACTAACTGGCGGAGCAGTTTAGTGAGGACGGAGAGTATTGGTGCTGTGGCTGACAAACTTGGATTCTTTCCCCTTATAAGACTATCTAAGGGTGAAAAAAGAGGCAGCGATCGAGCTAAACAGCAGATTTTAGCTAATTGTTATGAAGCCGTTATAGGAGCTATCTATTTAGACATTGGTTACGTCGGAGCGGTTAAGTTCATAAATAATAGCCTAATAGTCACTCTAGATGATATTTTAAAAACTGGTTCTTGGGTTGATCCAAAATCTCAACTTCAAGAAGTATCACAGAGCAAGGAAGACGCCACGCCAATTTATCGAGTTTTGAATGAAGAAGGCCCTGATCACGATAAAATGTTCACTGTCGGAGTTTATGTTAATAATGTATTAATGGGTAGCGGTGATGGTCCGTCTAAGCAAATTGCTCAACAAAAAGCCGCCGCCAAAGCATTAGAAAAATTTAAAGACCAGTAATTATCAATTTGACAACAGATGAATATATCTGTAAAATATCAAGCATAGTTTATTTATCAAATAAGGGACTTAGAAGGAACCATTAAGCCTATTTAATCTATGTTATCTATTCGTTTGCAAAGAACCGGTCGAAAATCTCTAGCTATGTTTAGGGTTGTTGTTCAGGACTCCAGAAGAACCCCAACTAGTGGCAATATAGTAGCTCAACTTGGTACCTATAATCCTCACACTAAGGAGTTAGTATTAGACGAAGAGAAGGCTAAGAATTACCTTAAAAATGGCGCTCAACCCTCTCCAAGAGTTATCTCTCTTCTCAAATCCAAGAAGATTAAAATACCTACCTGGGTTAAAGAAAATAAGCCTTCAGATAGTAAAACCAGACACCCGGAAAAATTAAGAAGAAATAATCCTATAACTCCGGAATCTGCTAGTCCAGCAGAACCGACTGTAACTGATGAGGTGGTCTCAGTTGAGGCGCCGGTTGATGAAATTAAAACAACCGAGACAGTAGAATCGGTTGAGCCAGCTGCTAACGAAGCTGAAAAACCAACCGAAAAATAAAAATAATCAGTTTTATAGTATTTTTTGGTATAATTTTAAGTGTTATTTAATACTTAAGAAGGAGTTACTTGTATGAGTAGTATTGACCAACAATTTGTTGAGTTTGTTGTCAAATCTTTAGTCTCTCATCCCGACAAAATCAAAGTTGAAAGACGGATTGATGAAAAAGGTGTTTTATTAGAATTAACAGTCGATCCTGAAGATTTAGGTAGAGTTATTGGGAAGCACGGTGCTACTGCTCAAAGTATCAGAACCTTGCTTAGAGCTCTCGGTACTAAGAACGATGCTCGATATAACCTTAAGATTGTCGATAATGGCGTTGGACAACATGATCATGCGTCGCGTCCAGCCGTGAGCAATGAGCCAGTTGATTCAACCGAGAAACCTGAGGCAGTAGTTAGTGAACCAGTAGTAGAACCAACCGCTGAAGATACTAATGATGAACAAGTCGATAGATTTAAACAAACTCGCGATGAATTAGCTGAGTTTGATGATCTAGAAGTTTAATTAAAAAGCAGGATTTAATTTGGTAACCTTTTATCTAGCCACACTCTTTCCAAAAATATTTGACGGTGTGCTTAGTCAAAGCATGCTCCATAAAGCCAGAAAGCTAGGTCTAGTTGATATTAAGATAATTGATATCAGAGAGTTTGGGCTTGGCAGACGTCATCAAGTAGACGACACTCCTTACGGTGGCGGAGATGGCATGCTTTTGATGATTGAACCACTTTTTAATTTAATAAAATCAGTCAAGGAAAAATCTGACAAAGAAATAAAAGTCTTACTACCTTCTCCTAGAGGGAAAAATTATCTTCAGTCGGATGCCCTTAGGTTATCTAAAATGACATCAGATTTTTTAATAATATGTCCAAGGTATGAGGGTTATGATGAGAGATTAATAAATTATGTCGATGAGACTTTCAGTATCGGAAATTATATTTTGACTGGCGGCGAAATCCCGGCCATGATTATGGTTGATTCAATTACTAGATTATTGCCAGGAGTATTAGGCGGTGAAACCAGTGCTGAAATTGAGTCATTCGCAGACGATAAAACGAGGGAATTTCCTCAATATACCAGGCCAGAAATTTTTGATGGCCAGGGCGTACCTAAAGTTCTTCTAACCGGTAATCATAAACAAATCGAAGTTTGGCGTCATTCTATGATGATGAAAGACTAAAAGTATATAATTAAATAAAAGGAGGGGACAACTTATATGAAATTTAAATTTATTAAAACAGCCTATGCTCATTGTGATTTACCGTGTGGGGTTTACGATCCTGCTCAAGCCAGGATTGAGGCTTTATCAGTTAAGGCGATTATGGAAAAATATGATGGGCTTGATGAATATAACAAAACTAGAGCCATCATCATCAAAGAACAAAGAGCCGAAATGGTTAAGAATCATCTGATGATATTGTGGGCTGATTACTTTAAGGACGTTCACTTGGAAAAGTATCCTCAATTGCATGACTTGTTCTGGAGGACTATTAAACAAGCCAGCGCCTGTAAATCGCATAACGATATCGAGCTGGCTAATAAATTAATCGAAATGATTGATGAGATTGCCACTATCTTCGCTGAGACTAAAAAAGTTTAGTTTCCCTATTTTAGTATTTCGGGTACAGGGAGATAGCATGTTTCCAACTATTAAGTCCGGTCAGTTTGTTGTGGTACGAAAAAAACCTCCAGTTAACCCTATCGGGAAACTAATAGTTTTTGAGAATCAAGGGTTGCTTAAAATAAAACGAATTAAAATGTCGGATCACAATAATTTTTGGGTGCTGGGAGATAATCTGGAATTCAGTCAAGATTCCCGGCATTTCGGGGCTGTTAGTAAACAAGTTGTTAAAGGTTTTGTTATTAAAGTTATCTAGTTTATTGGAAAATTAATGTCTGATACCTTGGCGGCATTTTGGATATTTTGCTGGCCGGTTTGATTCGTCTGAGAGTTCTCTTGGATATTAGACTTAGAAACATTGATTGGATTATAGGAATTAGATATATCGGTGGAAAACTTCGAACTGGTGATTTTATCATTTTTTGAAGTCGCATCGACTGTGGTCAGAGTTGTTTGGCCGATTAGACTACTACTGTCGCTAGTTTTTGAATTTTTTATATGACTAATTGAAAATGTTAGAAGAAAACCAGAAACGATTAGAAGCAATACAACTACAAAAGAAGAGTAAATATTTTTTATGTTCATAGATTAGGTTTATTTTTGACGACTGATTGAAATATTTTTTGAGCTAACCAAAAAGACAAGATTGCCAGTGGTAACTCAACTATAATAGCTTCAAGAATTGATCTTCTCTCGGCCAAACCAGGTTTTGCGGTTAAAATATCAAACCAGGCATCGGTCAGTATAACCGTTGCTAGCATTGCCGAACTGATGGCTGTGTAAGCTGATCTTCGAACAGCTAGGACTGCCGTTGAAGCAAATAAAAATAGCATAAAGATATCGAAACCCGTCCAGGCAATGTCCCAGTTATGCGAAATGTACTTAGGAGGCAGTAAATAAGCCAGAAAGATAGTCCAGGGAATTAGAATGGCACAAATTATACCGTAAAAATATGGAATCCAGTTTGGGAATATTTTTTCGAGATGTTTATTTTGTATGCCACTCATCGTCTATTAACTTATACTGCGACCGATAAAATGACCTATACCGTATGTTATTGCCATAGCCAGTATTCCACCAAGTACAACCCTTATAGTAGCCGGAACTTTCTTTGCTCCTCCAAAATGAGCACTGGCTAGTCCAGTGATAATGAGGGCTATTAAGACCGACACGAATGTAGCGACAAGTCTCAAATTAACCGGTACTAAAATTATAGTAAGAAGAGGAATTAAAGCTCCGATTAAGAAAGATACTGCTGATGCAACTGAAGCTTGCAAAGGATTAGTCAGATCATTTGGGTCGATACCAAGTTCAGCGTCGATGTGCGCGGCATAGGCATCTGAAGCGGTTAGTTCTGTTGCAACTAATGTTGCGGTTTCTTTGGATAATCCTTTTGATTTATATATGCCGATAAGTTCTTGAAGCTCACCTTCAGGATCGTTCTCTAATTCAAACTTTTCTTTTTCCAATAAAGCTCTTTCGGTATCTCTTTGAGATGACACCGAAACGTATTCTCCGGCTGCCATTGACAGCGCTCCGGCCACTAATCCGGCGATACCGGCTGTGAATATAGCTACATTGGATGAAGTCGCTCCAGCTACTCCAACCACAATACCAGCCACTGATACAATACCGTCATTTGCGCCAAGCACAGCCGCCCTAAGTGAATTGGTTTTTAAAATCTTGTCTTGTGGCTCACTTGATGCCACATCTTCTTTTTTAGCCATATTAGATAGTTTAACAAATTTTTAATTTTTCTTTAAGTCTTTACTTAGCTTATGCGCTTAGAGTATTAATAGACTAAAAAAATAATATAAAATTTTTAGTCTAAATTTTAAAATAAGGGGGTATAAAATGAAAATGCCATTTTTAAATCGAGATTATATGTCCGTCCTTGAACAGATTGCGGAAGATGGACGAGATGATTTAGAGACATTGGAAGAAACTCTCCGATATGATCGCAAGAAACTTAGTCATATAATCAAAGGCTTGCAACACAAGGGCTTGGTAACGGTTAGATATGTCTCAGGGTATGATATGTTAGTTAGTCTGAGTACTAAGGGTAAAAGGTTCTTACGTTCGATGTGGCCTGAGTCTATGCTACCGTTTGGTTATTGATTTTATGAAAACCGGCTTGGTAGGATCTTTAGTTATAGCTTGACTGTAGGAGTAACCATCTAGATTAAATAGTCTGATTTGTTGGTCTGTTTTAATTCTATTAGTTATTAACCAGGAAGCCATTAGGCCACGCGTTAGTTTAGTGTTTATGATTATATTCTTAAGGAGACCGAGTTCGTTTTCGACCAGAAACTGAGGCGAGATAATAGTTGGATTATTCGGAAGTGGTAAGACTGCTTTAGAGTATTCAATCGGTAAAAGATTGAATATCAACTTCTCATCTTTGAGTTGGATAGCTATTTTATCTTTCCAGAATTTATCCAGATATTTAAATTCTTTGTTCTTAAGTCTGTAGCCCATCTCAAGTCGATATCTTTTAATTTGATCAAGCGGTTTAAGTATGCCGTAAAGTCCAGAAATTATCCTCAAATTATCTTGGGCATAGTCACAATCATCAGCCGTCCAGCTTAGTTTTTTAATGCCCTTATATATATCACCTGAAAAATATCTAATTGCCGGGTAGACATCGGTTGTATCTAGATTATACAGATTAATACTAGCAATAGCTTGGCTAGTTAATTTAGGCGAAGTCTTCATTATTTTTTGAAGCTCTATTCTACTTAGCTTACTTAGTTGAAAATTAATCTTATTTGCTGTGTCTAGGTAGACTGGGTTTGTTCGACTAAGTTCTTCAATCTCATCGCTCGGAGAATAATTCATAGTCTTTGAAGTTGAGATTAATATTTTCATATGTCGATAGAGTATTAACACCTAAACTAGATAGTAGTTAGTTTAGGTCAGTAATTATAGGATTAAAGATACCGGGTAGTTATAAAAGAAATTACTAATCCGGCGATAAATTGAAGTGCCATCAAGATTATAAAAATTTTTAAAAAGATGTTCATATGATGTTTTTTGTATTGTACTTGGGATGGTTGATCAGATGCTAGGGCTGAAGATTGGTTGCCAAATAGGTTATCGTTCAAGTCTGGATTTTTTTGGAGGTAGAGCTTGTATTGAATTACCGATATTATAGTTAAAGTAGCATCTATAATTCCGATGGCGGCTAATAACCTAAAGTAAATTGATGGAAAGTTTGTCTGCTGGAAGAAAATAATCGGAATCAACATAATTACAACTCCACTCATGAAAATATAGTTTGAGTAAACGAGTTTATTTATCAAATTTTGTTTGCCAGTAATTTTAAAAAGTGCTTCTCCGTGGAGTGAAGCAAAAAGGATTACAAAGTATAGTTCGTACAATTCATAGCCCAGCGTAGGATGAACAATGTTCCAGGTCCACATAACTGATGTTAAGAAACTGGCAATTATGATTACAAATGCAGTATTGGTGAAAAAAGCTAGATTGTCGAATGTTTTAGTCTTCTCATTATTTGTAATAAAACCAAGACTAATTAGTGAATGAATAGCCACCATTAAAATTGTTATAAGAGCCTTGTCGAAAAGGCTATTAAATTTACCTATAATTACGGTGATTACAGCCAGTAAAGCAGCGGCTATTAAGCTAAAAATTAAAGCTCTTAAGAATAGCGTTTTTAAATTTTTAAAATTTAAATTATTCATCTTTTGGCATATTCTAATTTAGTTTAAGTAAAACTGTCAAATAATATTTTTTTCGTTACATCTTAAATTGCT
>JAJXVX010000034.1 GCA_021781915.1 bacterium | reverse complement strand
AATCAAGACCAGCTAGTTTCAAAACTTCAGGATGAATCATCCCGCACCCTAATATCTCGATAAAACCGCTATAAGAACAAACTTGACAGCCTTTTTTATCACAAAAAGGACAGGACATAGCAAACTCAAAACTTGGTTCAGTAAAAGGAAAATAGAATGGCTGTGTTTTGAAGTCCAGGCTTTTGCCATAATAAGTTTCTAAGAAAGTTTTCAAAGTGGCCATCAAATTACCAACCGTTACATTAGAGCCGACATAAAGTCCTTCTAGCTGATAGAAAGTATGCTCGTGTCTGGCATCCAAATCTTCATTCCTAAAAACTCGTCCGGGTATAACTGCGGCAATTGGTTTGTTAGTTTTTTCTAGTGAATCTTTGTTTGCCTTAATGACTCGGTTTTGCATGCTAGACGTATGAGCCGGAGCGATGAAAGGTTTACCGTTTTGATCAACCTGTTCGGTCATAAAAGTATCGAAATCATCCCTAGCAGGGTGTTCTTCAGGGAAATTAAGCGATTCAAACATATGAAAATCATCGTCAAGCTCTAGACTTTCCACTGTCTCAAAACCCATTTGTGAAAAGATACCAGTTATCTTTTTAATCTCAGTAGTAAGTGGATGGCGACTTCCTTGGTCTACCGGCAAAAAAACTGGTAAATCGGCTAGTGACAAATTATTGTCTCGTGGCGCCGATATATCGATTGGACTAACTTCTTGATTTTGGGTTTTTGACTGATGCACTAGTCTGTCAAATTCTTGTTTTAACAAATTGATGTTTTTACCAAAGGCCGGTCTCTCTTCTGGCGACATAGTTTTAAGCTCAGCATACAAACCACTAAAAACTTTCGATTTAGATATATCGGATTTTGTGACTAGCCCTTCAAATTCTTCCAATAAGGTCTTATAGGCTTGGCTTATTCTATCATCGTCGAATTTCATAATTTAGTTAAATTATATCAGATGAAAAGTAAAACTAGGTTATAATAACAGGCATGGCAACAAACTCATTCGACATTACTTCGGGTTTCGATAAAGCCGAGGTTAATAATGTTTTTTTACAGACTAAACGAGAACTAGAAACCAGATATGACCTTAAAAACTCTAACGCCCAAATTGATTGGCTAGAAGGACAAAAGGGTTTTAAAATCACAGCCGACAGCGACTGGCAGATTGATACCATCATAGAAATAATACGAAAAAAAATAGCAGCTCGTGGTTTATCGCAAAAACTAATTGATGTTTCTAAAGAGAATATTACATCTAATCTAAAAACAACTAAAGAGCTACCAATCAAACAAACTCTTGAAAAGGAAGATGTAGCTGCTGTTTCAAAACTTATTAAAGTGGATTTCCCTAAAGTAAAGTTAATTCCCTCGGGTGATTATCTTAGAGTCGAATCAAGCTCTAGAGATGAATTACAAAAAGTGATTGCCCTAGTAAAAACCAAAGAATTAGATTTTGCCGTAACTTTCACTAATTACAAATAATTAATTTCTAATTGTAACAGTAGTGCCAATTGGGGCCCAGTTATAAAGCCAAGCAGCAGCCGAGTCTGGCAACTCGACGCAACCGTGTGAAGCGTTCAGTGAATTGGGTGAAATATTGCCAAATTGGTCCGGCGTTCGCCAAGAAGCATCGTGAAGACCATAAGTACCGTACTGATTTATTAAAAATGGCATCCAATACTTAACCGGATCGGACCAACTTCCTGATGCATCAGAACCGGTTAGCGTTACGTTAACTTGCTTAGCATATATTTTATAAGTCCCGACTGGGGTTACATCGGAAGGATAGTTCTCATCACCAGTCACAACTGCCGTATCGTAAACCTGTGAGGTGCCAGCGCAAGCCCATAAATGCTGAGAGGCTATCGATACTAAAATTAAATTATTAATTGTGTTACCTAAACAAACCGATGTCGTTGGATAAGAATTGGTCGAGGTTTTTGTTGTTTGAATGGTGGCCAACTGTTTTGGCGTATAGTAACCTTTAACGGGTTTAGAGGCTGTTACTTTCAATCCCCCAATTACCAACATTACTGTGATGATGGTTGATAAGAAGAAATTAAATCGTCGAACTTTTTTAGTTAAAATCATTTTCGTTTTAGTCTATCTAGAATAATTATACTCTAGATGGTGAAAACCAAAACTAAAATTTAGCTCTTTTACGCTTAGTAGGGTCTAGCTCTTTTTTCCGAAGTCGCAAGGAGGTAGGCGTAACTTCTAGTAACTCGTCGTTTTCAATAAAATCAAGGCTTTGCTCTAGGCTTAATATTGTAGGTGGAGTCAACTGAACAACGCCATCGCTGGATGAAGATCTCATATTGGTTAAGTGTTTAGCTTTACAGACGTTTATCTCCAAGTCATCGCTGCGGCCATTTAAGCCAATGATCTGACCGGCATAAACATTCTCTGCCGGACCAATAAAGACAATACCTCGGCTCTCGGCGTTTTGGAGTGAATATGGTGTCGATAAACCTGTTTCAAATGATATTAAAACACCGTTTCTGAGTCGCGGCAATGACGCGCCCAAAGCTTCGTAGCCACTAACTATCGAGTTCATTATTATAGTACCTCTGGTAGCTGTCATTAAAATATTTCTAATACCTAAGAATGTGCGAGTTGGCATTTTATAAACTAGTTTGGTTACCTCACCTGAACCGGCGAACTGGTCTATGAGATTAGCTCGTCTTTTACCAAATTCCATTTGGACTGGACCAACATATTCTGTTGGCACTTCAACGATAACTTCTTCAAGAGGTTCAAGTGTCTGACCGTTTTCTTGACGATTAACTACTTGAGGTCGACCGACTTCAAACTCGTAACCTTCACGTCTTAATGTTTCTATAAGCACACCTAGATGTAATTCACCTCTTCCTGAAACTTTAAAGCCAATCCCCTCTTCTTCGACTCGAAGCCCAACATTTGTTTCTAGTTCTTTGTTCAGTCTTTCACCAATCTGTCTTGAGGTATTGAACTTACCTTCCTGACCCTTAAACGGCGAAGTGTTGGGGCCGAGATATATTTGAAGAGTTGGCATTTCAACTTCAATGACAGGCAGTGCTTCGGGATTAACGCTATCAGCTATTGTTTCACCGATTTTAGCATCGGCAATACCAGTTAGCTGAACTATATCTCCGGCAATGCCGTGACCGATTTCAAATTTTTCCAATCCCCATGAGGAATAAATATTATCAACTTTAGCTGATTTAAAACTGCCATCAGTTTTGCAAAGTGTAACACTATCGCCTGGTTTAACCTGACCGCGAGAAATTTTTCCGATAGCATACTTACCTTTAAATGTATCGAAATTAAGTGCAGTGACTAACATTTGTAATGGGCCGTTAGCATCAACCTGAGGAGCAGGTATGTATTCCTTTATGGCGTCAAACAGCACAGACAAATCAGCTGGTTTATCGGTATTTTCCGGATAATCTTTCCAAGCCTTACCATCTCTTCCGATAGCATAATAGACAGGATAGTGTAGCTGATCTTCGTGAACAGCCAATTCCAAGAATAGATTATCGAGTTCATCTTTGACCATATCAATCGATGAGCCAGGCTTATCTATTTTATTTATAACAACTATAACTTTCAGTTCATTGGCTAGAGCTTTAGACAGCACAAATTTAGTTTGCGGCATTGGACCTTCTTTGGCGTCAACTATCAATAAACAACCGTCAGCCATATTAAGAGTTCTCTCAACTTCTCCAGAAAAATCGGCATGTCCCGGCGTATCGATAATATTGATCCTATAATCCTCATAGTTAATAGCCGTGATCTTAGCCGTAATCGTAATACCACGCTCACGCTCCTGGTCACCACTATCCATAATTAGAGACTGGTTCATCTCCGCCTGATTATCTCTAAATGTGTGTGACTGTTTTAATAGTCCATCAACCAATGTAGTTTTACCATGGTCAACATGTGCAATAATGGCAATATTTCTTATATGACTACTATCAATAATTTCACTCATAGAACTTAAACCAAACTTTTATTTTAATAATGTAACTTAGGGGGTTATATTAACACATTTCTTTATTTTTTTCAAATTTTAATTAACACCCGTCTAGTTTCTGTCTAGGCTCATATGTCTATCTAAAACAGTGCTTAGTGGGGTGTTGGTTTCAATACCGGCATAAAGAGAAGATAGCATTCTCTCATCACCTCTAATCTCAGCTACTTCAGGTTCGCAAATACCATTAGTCGAATTGTCACACCCCCGTGCTAAACCATCCCGATAGTCGGACAAGG
>JAJXVX010000009.1 GCA_021781915.1 bacterium | reverse complement strand
TCTGGTTAATAAATATGATGCAGCACCTTACGTACCATCTTCTTCGGCCGGATCAATTCCTTTCCTAGATTTTGGCGGCAAATTCATAATTTCTGGTGCGACTTATCTACCAACAGCTCTTCAAGGCAAAACTGCTAGTCAAATAGCCAGTAGTCTAAACGATCCTACTAGTAGTGTCGCTAAAGGTGCCGATGGCGCAGCTAATGCCATGATAGCCGTAATCTGTGAAATGACAAATAACCAACCCGTCAACGTCTGTGATCCAACCATTCTTCAGATTCAAAAGTCACTTTAAAATGAAAATTACAACTAAGCATTTTTCGATTATCAGTTTAGTTTTAAGTATATTGGGTCTGCTTGACAGTCTTTATCTAACAATTGCCCATTACTCAACGCCGGCTATTTTGGCCTGCCCAGAGACTAAATTTGTTAACTGTCAGAAAGTTACGTCCAGTTCGTATTCAATGATTCACGGTATACCAATTACTTTTTTTGGTATGATCTTTTTCGTAGTCCTGATAATATTAAGTCTACCCAAATTCTGGTGGTCTGTTTCAGCCTTTATAACTAAACTCAGAATATCGGTTGTGAGTCTGGGTATGCTAAGTGTATTTTACCTGGTTTATGTTGAGCTTTATAAACTTAATTCAATCTGTCTCTACTGCACCGGAGTACATTTAATAACTTTTCTATTATTCATCATTACGATGTGGGCTGGGATTAAGCCAACTAAAGAAGATTCTTAGTTAAAAAAGCTTGGTCGGAAGTGCAGTTCGGAGGCGTAAAGTCCTCTAATAATTTTTTTATGTCGAACTGTTTTTATAACAATATCTTTTCGATGTCTAAATACTAAAACAGATATCAGAACGATTGCCAGTATGATAAGCCAGCCATAAAAACTTATCTGAATATTGGTACCGGGAATTATTCCCAGAAAAATTAAACTATTCATTAACCAAACACCTTTTAAGTGATTGATATTATACTATCTTTTGGTATTAAGTCAATAATATGTCATAGCATAATAAGTATGATCGCATAATTAGCGCTAGACTATCGATTTCCGGCCGGATTTGGTGTATAATCAGTTGACTAAAAGTTTTGGTTTTATACTTATGGACGATGTTATTTCAATTAAAGGTGCTAGAGAACATAATCTAAAAGATATAGATTTGACGATTCCTAGAAATAAACTGGTAGTTATTACTGGTTTGAGTGGTTCCGGTAAATCATCGCTGGCTTTCGACACAATCTATGCAGAAGGTCAGAGGAGATATGTTGAGTCGCTCAGCTCCTATGCCAGACAATTTCTCGGCATTATGGAGAAACCAGATGTCGATCAGATCGATGGATTATCTCCAGCCATAAGTATTGATCAAAAATCTACTTCCAGAAATCCTCGTTCAACTGTCGCCACAGTGACTGAAATCTACGATTATTTAAGGCTTTTATTTGCCAGGATCGGCGTACCGCATTGTCCAATAGACGGCAGCGAAGTTAAGCGCCAAACAGCTCAGTCTATTATCGATCAAGTTGCTCAATTTCCGACTGATAGTCGCTTAGTAGTTCTATCGCCAATTGTAATGGACAAAAAAGGTGCTTTTGAACACCTTAAGGAGCAATATTTGAGAGCTGGTTTTGCCAGAATCAGAGTCGATAGTATTATCTATGCCCTAGATGAGTTTCCGGAACTGGATAAAAACTATCGACATAATATTGAGATTGTTGTTGATAGGTTAACTAACTCTAAAGATAATTTTTCGCGTCTAAATCAATCAATTGAGCAAGCTCTGGAAATTAGTGGTGGCAGATTAATGGTTTTAGACGATGACAGCAATCAGATTACTAGTTTTAGTTTGTTATATGCCTGCGATAAACATCCTGATATAGTAATCCCCGAGTTAGAGCCGAGAACCTTTAGTTTCAACAGTCCTCAAGGCGCTTGTCCAGTATGCACGGGCCTGGGAAATCGTTTGGAAGTTGATCCAAATTTGGTTATTCCAAATGGTAATCTAACAATTAGTGAAGGTGCCATAAGACCGTATAACCGTATCAATGTCGATAATTGGTATATGAAAAAACTACAAGCCGTCGCTGACAAATATGGTTTTTCTCTTAGAGTACCGACCTCTTCTTTAACGAAACAGCAACTAGATTTAATTATGTATGGAACGGGCGATGAAAAATATCGGCTGTCGCTTGGTGGTGGTCGGTCATTTGAAACAACCTACGAGGGTGTAATTCCTAATTTAGAGAGACGGCACAAGGAAACTGATAGTGAATTCATTCGTCGAGATATTGAAAAATTTATGAAGGAAAGGCCATGTCATAAGTGTCATGGATTAAGATTAAGAGACGAGGTTCTGGCCATCAAAATTCACGGCAATTCGATAATGGATGTCTGTGATTTATCGATTGATAAAACTTACGAGTGGATTAATAAAATAAAATTAACTGATGTCGAGCTAAGCATTGTTAAGTTAATTATAAAGGAAATAAGAGCTAGACTACAGTTTCTAAAAGACGTCGGACTGAATTATTTAACTCTACTTCGTTCGGCTAACACCTTAAGTGGTGGTGAAGCTCAACGAATCCGACTTGCTACCCAAATCGGTTCTGGCTTGACAGGTGTCTTGTATGTATTGGATGAGCCAAGTATCGGGCTTCATCAAAGAGATAACGGTCGGCTGATTGCAACTCTTAAAAATCTCCGGGATTTAGGCAATACAGTGATAGTAGTTGAGCATGACGAAGAAACCATTCTTCTAGCCGATTATTTAGTTGATATAGGGCCAGGCGCCGGCAGTCATGGAGGACATGTGGTTGCTCATGGGACACCAAAAGAAGTTATGGCCAGCCCAGCTAGTTTAACCGGTCAATATTTATCGGGTAAAAAAAACATCTCAGTGCCTAAAAATCGCCGGAAAGGTAATGGCCAAAGTTTACTGATTGAGGGAGCCTCGGAAAATAATTTGAAAGATATTAATGTCAATATTCCACTCGGCGAGTTGGTTGTGGTAAGTGGAGTATCAGGTTCCGGTAAATCGAGTCTGATAAACGATATTTTAGCTAAAGAATTGTTAGCAAGACTGCACCATGCCAGTACTGTTCCCGGTTACCATAAGCAAATTAAAGGTATTGATAAACTAGACAAAGCGATTATTATTGATCAGTCTCCGATAGGTCGAACACCTCGTTCCAATCCAGCTACTTATACTGGCTTATTCACACCTATAAGAGAATTGTTTGCCGAGTTACCGGACGCTAAACTAAGAGGCTACAGCGCCGGTAGATTTAGTTTTAACGTTAAGGGTGGCCGATGTGAAAATTGTTCCGGAGACGGAATTATAAAAATCGAGATGCACTTTTTGCCCGATGTGTATGTTGAGTGTGAGGTCTGTCATGGCAAGAGATATAACCGCGAAGCGCTTGAAATACATTACAAATCCAAGAACATTAGTGATATTTTAGAGATGACATGTGAGGAAGCGCTCAAGTTTTTTGCCAATATTCCTCAGATTGCTAGAAAATTGGAAACATTGGTTGATGTTGGTATAGGCTATATTAAGCTTGGTCAGCCGGCTACTACCTTAAGTGGTGGTGAAGCTCAGAGGATTAAACTAGCTAGCGAACTATCGCGTCGTGCGACTGGTAAAACCCTTTATATCTTAGATGAACCGACAACTGGTTTACACATGGCCGATGTCGATAAATTGCTCAAAATAATTCATCTGTTAGTCGATAGTGGTAATAGTGTGATTGTTATTGAACATAACCTAGACGTTATTAAAAACGCTGATTGGATTATTGATATGGGGCCAGAAGGCGGTCAAGCCGGTGGTATGGTGGTTGCCGAAGGTACTCCGGAGACAGTAGCCAAGAACTCGAAGAGTTTTACCGGTCACTATCTGAAGAAGATTTTATAGCTCTTCGTTTTTTGATGACTCTGAATAAATGATACAAGGTAGGCACTAGGGACACTACGACTACGCCTACTAGTACTAACAAAATATAATTATCAATGTGAGGTATTCGACTGCCGACGTAATATCCTAGCAGAGTGACAATGATTGTCCAGGCACTGTCGCCAATTAAATCAAACAAAAAGTATTTGCCGTAGTTCATTTTACCGACACCGGCTAGAAGTGGTGAAAATGATCTAATTACTGGAAAGAAATGTGCTACTAAAACTGTTTTAGCACCGTATTTTTCGTAGAATCGCTCAGCTTGTTCAATGTGATCCTTACGTAGAAGTAAGCTGTCAGGTTTAATAAAAACTTTAGGTCCGAGTTTTCGACCAATTAAATAGGCAAAATTATCGCCCGATATGGCCGCTAGTCCAATTACTAGTAGCGCCATGGCTAGAGACATTTTTCCTTCTTTAGCATAGATACCGGCCGCAATCAGAAGTGTATCGCCAGGCAGAAAAAAGCCTAGAAACAAACCAACTTCAGAGAATATAAAGGTAGCAAGTAACCAAAGTCCGCCGATTTGCAGGATATGGTCAACATTAAACATATGTTTTTAATTTTAGCGCGACTTTATCTATTAGTCTAATTAAATATCTGGTATAATTAATTACTAAATAGACGAAAGTAAGGAGAGATAGCAATTTTTTATGTCAGATAATACTATTGTGTTGACCTATCAGCAAAGGTCTGTAACCGGAAAAAAAGTCAGAAAATTAAGAAATGATGGGCAGGTTCCAGTTGTCATCCACGATCACGGTAACCCTTCAATTTTGGCCCAAGTTTCTTTAAAAGAACTGTTACCAGTTTTGTCAGAAGCCGGGAAACATCACCCGGTCGTTCTTAAATCATCAGGCAAAAAAGATATCACAACCATGATTCGAGAAACTGATATTGAACCTCGAAAACAAACCATTTCCCACGTTGTATTCAATTCTATTTTTGCCGACCAAAAAGTTGAGGCAGAAATACCAATTAAACCTCAATACACAGAAGGCAATGAAGCTTCTCCAGCTGAACGAGCCGGATTAATTGTTATAGAGCACTTAGAGACCGTTTTGGTCGAGGCTTTACCTTCGAACTTACCAGACGCTATCTATTATGATGCCGAGAAACTAATTGAACCTTCTGACCATATTACAATTGGAGAACTTATCATTCCATCGAACGTAGAGGTTATATCCGACCCATTGGCTTCAGTCGTTAGTGTTTATGAACCTTCTGCTATTGAAGCTGCTAACAATGCACTAGCTGGAAGCGAAGAAGAGCCAGACGAAGCTACCGAAGTGGTAGATGAAGCAGAAGCTGGTAGTACTACAACCGAGGAAACTAAACAGTAAGATTATTGGTGGTTTGATCGAACTAGATTGCGTGCAAAGATCATCATGAAATTTGAAAATTTCAACCCAGATTCAGAAGATGACGAAGAAGAATTAGAAGAAACCGATAAAAAAGATAAGAATTTTAGTCTTTTATTTCAACTCATATCTCGTTTCAAACCAAGACTGGAAGAACTGAAAACGCCCAAGGAAGATAAAAAATCTATCGAAGAAGAGAAAGATGATCCAACTGAGTTACCCAAAGTAAAAGCAGAACTGATTGAAGAGGAAGTTGATCATAACGAACGCCTGTTAACCGATAAAGAGGAAGAAATTATCCTTCAGTCGATTGCCGATATACATCTAAACGAACTTCAAGAGTCCGATAAAGCTAGTTCAGTAGAAGTTTTTCTTAATCATTTATCGGAAAGTGGCGACTTAACCACTTCTTATCTTAAATCGATCACAAGTGAACAAACAAGCGAAGGTATCGAACAAGAGTTGTCTAGACAGTCTTCCGCCCTTAGCTCACTTGAAGATAATTTAGATCAAGACGACTTTTTTACCTTTTTAGAAAAAAAACCGTCAGCTCCGATTAATCAAAAACCTTCTTCCAACCAATCTTTTGAAGGTTTTTCGCCGCGTAAAAAAACTGCCTTTGAATTTTTGATTGAGGAACTAACGAAACTAAAAAAAGTTGAGCTACCTAAATTAAATTCTGCAGTTGAACGACCGGTCAAACAAAGAGTCAGTCAGACTATTATGGAGTTAAATTATAAGGTTGAAAATACCAAAGAAAAGATCCGTCTGGAGACCGCCGATTCTATCGAACCGCAGCTAGTTGAGACTTATTCTAGAAACAATCCTCAACCCGAATCAAGAACTAGCCTAAAAATCGAGTCCAGAAATAAACCAGAGCTAGATAGTCGTCCTAAAATTAATCTTACCGACAAAGAAGTAATCGCCATTAGTGAAAAGTTAAAAATTAACAATATGTCGCTAAAAGAAATTTTTCAAAACAGAGAGATTAGTTTTGCCGGTGTTAAAAGGATTGTTCAAGAATATTTGACTACCGGTAATTTTGAGAAGATTTTAAAAAATGAATTAATATTACACCAGATAGACTTTGAAAAAGATCCAAGGTTAAGGGATCTTAGAAATGAAGATATTTATGTCGAGACATTTCATACGCCAAAATCGGTTGATGAGTTGTTAGAAAAAAAAGGCCTTGATTTAAATAAGAACGAAACCGAAGAGAGGTATAAAACAGAGTCTAGTAGCCAGGCAATTGACCAAGCTCCTTCGATTACCTCTTCGACTAATCGGAAAATTAAACCAAGTACCGATGCGGTATTGGTTTTACTGATTGTGTTTTTGTTAATTATTTTAAGTTACGTCTTATTGTTTAAGATATAATTATTAAGTATGGAAAAAATTATTCTTTATTACATTTTTACTCCGCTTAAGGATTTGGAAACCATTAAATTATGGCAAAAAAATCTTTGTCAGGTCAATGGGCTGAAGGGTAGAATTATCATCTCAAAGCATGGTATTAATGGTACCTTGGGTGGTCGAGTTGACGGACTAAAGAATTACATTAAAGACAATAAACTCTACCAACCATTTAGCGATATTAAATATAAATGGAGTGACGGCGGTGAGACTGATTTTCCTAAATTATCTGTCAAAATTAGGCCAGAATTAGTTGCTTTTGGGTTGGGTGACAACCTAAAAGTTAATAAAAAAGGGGTTGTCGGAGGCGGTAAACATTTATCACCCGAACAAGTTCATCAACTGGTCGAAAAAAGAAAAGATGAAGTAGTTTTTTTTGACGGCCGAAATAAATATGAGGCTCTAACTGGCCGGTTTAAGGATGCTGTCGTTCCAAACGTCGATTACACCAGAGAATTCATTGAGGAATTAGAAAGTGGAGCTTACGACGGCATTAAAGATAAGCCAGTCGTAACTTATTGCACTGGTGGAATCAGGTGTGAAGTTTTATCTTATGTTATGAAAGATCATGGTTTCAAAGAGGTTTATCAAATCGATGGCGGTATTGATAATTATGGCAAAACTTATGGTGACGATGGTTTATGGGAGGGCTCATTATATACTTTCGACGGCCGAATGGGCATGAAGTTCAGTGACAAAGCGAAAGATATTGGTATTTGCGTTCGCTGCCAAAAAAATACCAGTAATTATGAAAATTGTGCTAATAAAAGATGCAATAAACTAATAGTTCTTTGTAGCCAATGTGCCAAGCAAGATACTTTTTGCTCCGATACTTGTAAGCAAGAAGTTGAATTATCTGTAAGATAGTTTTAATCTAGGCGTATCGATGAATTTAGATCTAAAAGACAAGATTGCTGAACTTCCTCTGTCGCCCGGTGTCTATTTTTTTAAGAATAAAAAAGGTGATGTCATATATATCGGTAAGGCGATCAGACTAAAAAATCGAGTTAGGCAGTATTTTCAGTCACCCAATTTAAAGGATTCTAAAACCAAAGCTCTGGTTAAAGACATTGCCGATCTATCGTTTGAAGTCGTTGGAAGCGAACTAGAAGCATTGTTTTTGGAAGCAGAACTGGTTAGAAGATATTTACCAAAATACAACATCTTACTTCGTGATGATAAATCGGTTAGCTACATCAGGATTAATTATGACTCGTCTCATCCAGTGGTTAAGATTGTCCGCCGGCCACTCGATGACGGAGCTCGATACTTTGGTCCTTATTTATCGACGACTGAGATAAAAATTGCTCTTAAGTATCTCCGTAAAATATTTCCTTATTCAGTTAGCTCATCATCCAAAAAGAAAGTGTCATTAGATTATCATTTAGGACTAGATCCTGGATTAGAAGAACAGAAAACATCGCTTAAACAATACAAGGCTAATCTCAGAAAACTAATCTCTGTTATAGAAGGTAAACAACAATTAATTGAAAAGGACATTGAGAAGAGAATGCTCAAAGCTGCCGGCGCACAAAGCTTTGAGTTGGCTGCCAAGTATCGCAATCAGCTATCGGCTCTTCGAAACCTCAATAATCATGTAATGGTAAGTTCGAGACTTAGCAGTAATAACATTAATGATGATTCTCTTTCCCAATTGAGAGACTTACTAAAATTACCAGACATAGCTCATCGCATTGAAGGATATGATATTTCTCATATGCAAGGCACCAATGTTGTCTCATCAATGGTAGTTTTCGCTGAAGGCTTAAGCGACAAACCATCTTACCGTAAATTTAAGATGTCAATGCAACGTAATGATGATTTTAAGAACATGAACGAAACAATTATGCGACGTTTTTCACAAAAGAATATTTCTGAATGGGGCCTTCCGGACTTAGTTTTAATAGATGGTGGTAAGGGACAACTAGATGCTGCGATTGCGGCTAGGAATTCAATGAAGATGGATAATATTGTTTTTATTGGTCTAGCAAAAAAGACTGAGCAAGTCGTGATTCAGTTAAGAAGAGAAGATAAAGCTTTCGGGAGCGGAAGTGATTTTGACGCAAAATTAATTAATCAAATCGGTGGATCTTATGAAAAAAGTGAAAACTTTGTGCTGCTCAATTTACCCTTAGATAGCCCAGCCCTTAAACTGCTTCAAAGGATTAGAGACGAGAGTCACCGTTTCGCAGTTAACTATCATACTGTCTTAAAACGTAAATATTCTGTTAAATCAATTCTCGATGAGATTCCTGGCATAGGAAAATCGAGTCGAATTAAGGTATTCAAAAAATTTAAATCTATTAGACGACTCAATTCGGTATCAGTTGATGAATTAGCTGAAATAATTGGTCGAGACAAAGCCTTAAAGTTGAAAACGTACTTAAAAGAAAATAATGTTAGTTAGGTCACTCTAACTCTTTAAAAACTGTGCTATTATTAACTAAGTAAACAAATAAAAACTAAAAAATATATTAAATCAATCTAAACTGGGCATCTTCTTATGATTAAACAATTTTACAGGCTTCTTATTAGGTGGTTCATTGCATCGCTTGGGCTTTATATAGTAATTCATTTTTTAAACCCTGGTATTAGCTCGCGTGGTCATCTGTTGGATATTATTGTCGCTGGCTTGATTCTGGCCATTATTAACGCTGTCATTAAGCCAATCTTAGTAATTTTATTTTTACCGGCCATATTATTTACTCTTGGACTGTTTATGATTGTTATTAATGGTCTAACGGTTTATCTGGCTAGCGAGCTTTATCCGCCACTCCATATCAATAGTTTCTGGACAGCAATATTCGCAGGTATTATAATTGGACTATTAAATTATTTATTTAGTGCGATTTTGGAAGAGAGATACATTTAGATGTCTATTTATAATTACGTGACTATCGGATCAAGCCTACTGTTGACCCTTTTGATATTAATACAAACTCGAGGAGCTTCTTTAGGCGCCGGTCTTGGTGGAGCCGGAGAAGTAAACACGACTAGGCGAGGTACCGATAAAACTATTTTTCAAATTACGATTGTAACCGCTTTAGTATTTGCTATTTCATTAATACTGAGCGTAATTGTTAAAAAATAGGCTTACACCAGCCTTATGGATTTCTTCAAGAAAAAATTTAATAAAATTGTTGATAGTGTTAATGATTTTATCGATTACTTAGATGAATCAATAGAAGTTAACCTCTTCAAGAAATATACGACTCTCCAAAAAACTTATCGATTTGTTATCTCTTGGATTTTGCTTGTTCTTATTTTGATTACCGTTATCTTTATTCAAAATTTTCAGCTCAATAGTTTTTATCAATACGATAAATATATTAGCGGTGGAGCTTTTAGCTTGGGTGTTAAGGGGTTATTTACTAACGCCAATCCTATTTATGCCACTTCAACTGTCGACAGTTTAGTATCGCACATGTTATTTGCCGGACTTTTTAAGTACGATAGTCATAATAATTTAGTTGGGGATTTAGCCTCATCGTATTCGGTTGATTCTACCGGTAGGGTCTACACCATTAAATTAAAACCAAACTTGTCTTGGCAGGACGGTAAACCAATTACCTCGGCTGATGTAGCTTTTACTTATCGGTTAATCGAGGATCCTAATTCACAGTCACCCTATGCTTCTAGTTTCGCCAATGTTTTAATCAGTACGCCAAATTCATCGACGGTTGTCTTTACACTGCCAGATATTTTAGCCCCATTTATCTATTCTTTAACAATTGGTATTTTGCCTCAACATGTCTTATCGAGTATCCCGTCTGTCGATATGAGGTCTGTTCTCTTCAATACCAGTAATCCGATTGGGTCTGGTCCTTTTATGTGGCAGGGAATAGAAGAAACGGGTAATGATCCGACCAATGCTGAAACTCAGATTAATTTTATACCAAATCCGAGGTATTATGCTGGACCACCTCAATTATCTGAGTTTATTCTAAAAAGCTATCCAACTCAATCTGATGTGGCTACAGCATTTAATAAAAACCAAATTTTCGCAGCGATTGGCTTAGATAATACTTCTTCTATTGGCCTTGGTTACAAGTCGTATAGTTTTATTTATACCGCTGGAACTTATGTATTTCTTAAAACAAGCAGTGGAGTATTAAGTGATCAAAATGTAAGAAAAGCTTTACTTGAAGCGACTAATCAAAATTCTGTTATGACCTCATTAGGTTATCCGACGCTTGAAGTCACCGAGCCCCTCTTAATTGGTCAGTTAGCTTTCCAGAGAGATTATCGCCAGTATGGCTATAATTTAGCTGACGCCAATAACGTCTTAACTAAAGATGGCTATATTATGTCCAAAGACGGCTATAGATATAAGGGAAGCCAACCACTTGCTTTTAACCTAACTGTTTTAAATACTGATGCTGCTTTGGCAAATTTGATAAAGTCTCAGTGGCGAGCTGTTGGTGCGAATGTGACGATTGTAGCGCAAGATCCAAACAGTTTTGATCTGACCCTCAGATATCATCAATACGATGCACTCATAAACACTATTTCAATTGGCGTTGATCCCGATGTATTTGTTTATTGGGACAGTTCACAGTTATCTTCTCAACCAATCGGTAATCTGAATTTTTCCGAGTTTAATAATTCCTCGGCCAATGAATCAATCGAGGAGGGAAGAACTAGACTTGATCCTGCCCTCAGAGTCATTAAATATCGTCAATTCCTACAAGCCTGGCACGATCAGGTTCCAGCTATTGGTCTGTATCAGCCAAGATTATTATTAATATCTCATTCAAAAATAAATAATTTAAATGAAAAGATAATAAATTCAGCTCAAGATGTTTTGTCGAATGTTAATGATTGGCAAATAAATACAGTGAGACAAACTCTTTAATATCTTATAAAATAGATATTGTCCCGGGTGTTTCTTTCGCGGATATGGCGAAATTGGTAGACGCGCTAGTTTCAGGTACTAGTGATCGCAAGATCTTGGAGGTTCGAGTCCTCTTATCCGCACCATAAGCAACTTAATTTTTAACACCCTATTGTGTTATTATTTTAGATATAAAAAGATAGGAAAAAATGAGCAAAGTAGCTTTTTATTTGCAAGAACACTTATTGGGTGAGGTCATGACATCATCTGACGCAAAAAGTTATTTCTCGACCGATAACAGTATTCTATCGATTGATCCATTATTGGTAGTTTATCCTAGAAATGAGAACGATGTTAGAAAAACAGCCCGATTTGTTTGGCAGTTAGCTGAAAGAGGCAAAATAATACCGATTACGGCGCGTGGGGCCGGAACGGATCAAACCGGTGCAGCCATCGGTTCAGGCATGATACTGGCCTTTACGGCTCATATGTATCGTATTTTAGAGTTTGACTCAAAAACTGGAATGGTAAAAATAGAGCCAGGTATTAATTTTGGTAAATTACAGCAATCTCTTCATACACATGGCAGATTTTTACCTCCCATGCCATCGTCCGGCGAGTATTCAACTGTAGGTGGAGCTGTAGCCAATAATGCCAGTGGTTCCAACCTAGTAAAGTATGGTGATTTTAAAAACTATGTCAGTAAACTAAGGGTAGTACTAGCTAATGGTGAAGTAATTGTTACCGGTCGATTATCGGCCCGGGAACTAAACAAAAAATTGGGACTAACTACATTTGAAGGCGAGATATACAGAAATCTTGACACCCTAGTCGAAGAAGAGATTGAAACCATCAGAAAACAAGATATGCCAGTTGTGAAAAATAATGCCGGTTATAACTTAATTGATATTAAACGAAAGGATGGATCGTTTGATTTAACTCCGCTTTTTATCGGAAGCCAGGGAACGCTCGGTATAGTAACTGAGATCGAGGCTTTGAGTGCGAATTATAATCCTGAAACAGTTCTTTTAATGGCCTTCTGCGACAACACCGAACAACTTCAAAACATTGTCCAAGAGTTAAAAGAGTTACCTTCCGTCCCAAGTTCTATTGAAGTAGTCGATGGTAATTTGTTGAGTGAAGCAGTTTCGATTAACCCCAATGCTCTAACTGAATTAATCGAAAAGCCTTATCCAAGTTTTGTGGTATTTGTTGAATTTGATATTGCTGCCGAGAGACAGTTAAAGAAAATGATCAAAAAAGCCAACAAAATTCTGAGCAATCATGCCAGTAATGTCAGAATTGAATATGATAAATCGGAACAAGACAAACTTTGGAAGATCAGAGACACTTCAAGCTATGTCATGTCCCATAACAATGAGTCGAGTCGGTCCATCCCACTTATCGGTGGCGGTGCTGTGCCAATAAATAATTTAGCGAAGTACATTGATGGAATCTATAAATTATTCGAAAAAACTACATTACCTCCCGCAATTTGGGGTCATATTGGTGACGGTATAGTTCATTTACAACCACGACTCGATATTGCTCAAGTCGGTGACCGTCAAAAAGTCTTTAGATTAATAGAAGATTATGTTGAACTGGTAAAATCCTTAGGCGGTACTATAAGCGGGGAAGGAAACGACGGTCGTTTATTCACCCCATCACTACATAATGTTTATCCAACTGAACTTTTGGATTTATTCGTTAAAGTAAAAAATATTTTTGATCCCTATAATTTACTTAATCCCGGGATTAAATTTGATACCACCACTGACGATTTAAAGAATCTATTAAGACACGAATACAAATTGTCTAAACTGTATGATCATTTGCCAAGAAATTAATTAAAGATTGGTGCGCGAGAGAGGATTTGAACCTCCACGCTTTTAAAGGCGCTTGCCCCTCAGACAAGTGTGTCTACCATTTCACCACTCGCGCAACACTCTTATAATAGCAAAGTAACCCTATAAAATATATTCTAAATTCAATATTTAATGATATACTAGACTAATATTTGGGGCGATTAGCTCAGTTGGCTAGAGTATCTCGTTTACACCGAGAGGGTCAAAGGTTCGAGTCCTTTATCGCCCACCATTGCAGCTTTAAAAAATGAATTTTTTAGTATAATTTAGACTATGCAGTCTATTGTCTGGCTCTTTAGCTCAGTTGGTAGAGCAGAGGCCTGAAGAGCCTTGTGTCCCCAGTTCGAGTCTGGGAGGAGCCACCAGAAAATGCGGGTCTAGCTCAGTTGTTTAGAGCGCGTCCTTGCCAAGGACGAGGCCAGGGGTTAGAGTCCCCTGACCCGCACCAAGCATAACCATTATGACCTCAGTAAAATGAGGTCTTTTTTGTTGCAAATAAATTAACTAACGCTTATGCTTAAACTATATGAAAAAAATTAACAATCAATCAGGTTTTGGTGCTGTTGAAGTTTTGTTAACTCTAATATTTGTTGTACTACTAGTCTTCGTAGGCTGGTATATTTACCATACAGACCATAAGTCAACAACTCCATCTATCAAAACAACAACTAGTTCTACTGCTAAGGCTGTAAACTATTTCACTATAACTGAATGGGGAGTACGTGCGCCCTATAGCGGTAATCTAACTCTGGAATATAGTCCTCCAACAGGAACAGCTCCAGCTTTAGTTTATCTTAGTTCTGCCCAATTAGATTCAAGCGATACATCAAGTGGTTCTTCCTGCTCAAATAAACAGTATGGTGGAGCGATTCAACGGTATGCATCAACAGATGAATTTTTAAATCCTGACGGTTCACCATCTACTCAAACTGTCGCACAATACTACAGCGGCACGAGTCCAAGCGTCGGCAATTATGTCGTCGTAGGCAACTACTACTATATTTACTTTTCTCCTCAAGCTGCTTGTAGTGGTTTGACGACGAGTCAAGCGCTACAAACGCAGACAATTAGCGTTTTCAAAGCCCTAGTCCAGAACTTTAAAGCTGTTCCTTCCTCAAACTAGAAATTAACCTAACTCCAATCTTTTACTTAGTTAATAAATACTCCCTATAAGGTTATTCTAATATCTTCCTACATCTAGCTACCTCATCCCTGATAAGGTGTAAATTTTTAACCACTTGGTGCACCAATATAATATTTTAAGAGTTAACAGACTTTTCACTTTCAGACGGTGGTGAATTTGACTTATATTTGTTCTCAATTTACTATGTTCTGTAATGAGACTATCAAAAATAAAAAATCAAGCAACCAGCTTTTTAGATAAATATAAAACTCAAAGTCCGGCAATGTATGCGGCTGCCCTTGAGGCTATTGGCGGTTTGCTTATTTTCGATGGATTTTTTGGCTTACCACATCCATTGGGTGGTCAAAAACGACCGGGAATATTTGGTTCATTGTTTGGTGTTGTCTTCGGAATTATTTTTATGATGGTTCCGACTTTTTTTAATAGCCTATCGGGAATGAATAACCTTAAGGCGACTACGACAGCGACGGTAGTTTCTAATCATCAGCTTCAATCACAGTCAACTACTAGTTCAGGCGGTACGACTACTTCTACCACTTGTCAGCCGGTGGTCAAATATGTTGTAGATGGAAGACAATATAGTCAAGCATCAGTAGATTCATCCAGTTTAATGTGTTCTTACGCTCCCGGACAAGTTGTGACTATTTATTATAATGCTGCTAACCCAACCCAATGGAGCGGAGATGTAAAAACGGTCGGGTCTATTATGAAGATTTTCTTCTATGCCGGACTGTTTGTAGTAATCAGTAGCGCCTTCCTATTTATCTTTAGACTTTTAAGCATAATATTTGGCTGGAAGATATTAAAAAGTGGTCGTAATCTAGCTAAAACTTTACCTGAAGGGACAAACCTAACTGGCACAATTAAACAAATTGAATCTGAGTTTAAATCATTTTTATTTGGTGTTTCTCCTGGTCAGACTCCAGCCATGCCTGGTTTCAATAATCAACAAACATTCACAAATCAACCGAATAACTATCCTCAACCTGTCAATAATCCGACTCCAACCTATATGCCGACTAACTACCAAGAGACTATTCAACCAACTCAGGTTAATCAAGAACCTGCGCCTCAATCAGAGCCCAATCCTCCTGTCGATCAAAATTCAAATCCCGAACAACAGTAACTAAATAATTAGCTGGTTAGTCACCGATAGAATGCTTTAAGAGTATAGACTGAGTCCAATAATTATTTTTTAAGTAGTCTGTTCTTTATTTTGTGAAAATAAAATATCGATCTTTTTAAATTTAAAAGAACTAAGACTGCCATGATGCAAACTATTTCGGCTGATAATATCCAAGGATTCGTTAGTCCAGCCGACCATAAATCAGAGATGTTTTGAACTACCAGTTTTGAGATTAATAGATAGAGACTTATTGATACAATTCTTCCTATAAAAAATGCTCCTCCGAGTGATAATAAATTATTTTGCAGCAAACCAGCGGCTTCAAAAAGTTGTGCCGATGGAAGGGGAGATATAACAAACAGCCCTAAAAATAACCAGGTGCTTTTTTGTTTTCTTTCCAATATATCTTTAGCGTAGTTTAAATTAGCTAGTATCGTAATAGGTAGATATTTTTTTAATTTTTTGGTTAGAAGCGACAACCCAAGTCGACCAATAGTGGTCGATAGGGCAGTAATTAAAACGATGGCTAAAAAGACAAGCTTGTACTTATGATAAAAAAAGACTGCAAAGACCCAAGAAGGTGGTCCAAAAGCAGGTATTAAACCGACCAGTAAGACTAACCCAAAAAGTAGTAAATAATTACTCACTACTTTATTCTAGTACTATAATTTAGGATTTAAAGAGGAAAGACCTAGAACTAAAGCGCCCAATAATGCAGTTCCAAGACCAACGCCCTCCATTAAGTTGTAGGCAGTTTTGAGATCAAAAGCATCATTTAAAAGTGTAGAATCTACTAGGTTTGCGGCGGCCCCAGTAGACAATAATGCCACACCACCAATTAATGCGTTGACTCCGCTACGACCTCTGTGGTCGAGTCTAGAGTGAATAAAATCGAATATTTCACTTCGATAGTTTTTTTCAAAAGGAATATTCTCCCACTCTGGACCAATTTTATTCTTGTTCCAATTCATTAAAATATAGTACAAGAAAAATCGCGTTTTGTCAATCTATGAAACAAATTATTGTGATAAGGCAGTTCGGCCGATGTTTTGCGGTGAATTATACTTGAAATTAGTTGATTCGACTTTGTCTGAGAGTTTTTTAGCGATACCGTTCATCATTTGATGGGCGTCCTCCTCTGAAGCTATAAGTCTTGGTATATCGGCAATCTCCATCATTGGTTCATTGCCTTCCAGCCATATAGCAACCGGCAGAACGTAGCTTTTTGGGTGTTTAATCAAATCGATTGTACCTGATTTTAAGGTTTGAAGTGTGTAACCGCCATGTTCGTTTTGTCGGTCTTTTGATCCACTTGGAGCAACGGCCAGTAGCATGCCTCCCTCATCAAGTTTATTTTTGACAAGCCGCCTCATCAGTTTATTGTGTCGATCGATTTCGTTAGGCAATAATCGACTAAGCCTGGATTTTTTAATTGATTCGGAACGGGGAAAACTTAAGAAAACATCGTCGCAGAGTATTTTTAAAATATCGGCACAGGGAGCACTATCATTACCGAGTTTGTAGCCAAGCATGGCTACCATTTTACTAATGATGATTCCAGTCTTAAATTGATAATTCAGTTTATTAAGAGAGCTATAAATTGCTGCTTCGACGAGTGCTATATCTATCAGATTACCGTGGTTTGTGGCGACAATAACATTATTACCACCTTTCAACACCTGCCCAATTCTACTCAGTTCCTGGTTATTTGTCTCGTAGTCATTAAACTTTTCGACTAGTTTTAAAAAATTTGGTTCGGCAATCGAGGCTATGCTTTCCACTACAGCTGGAGGTTGCGGATTACCTTCGATATGTAAATCAAGTTGTGATGGATATTTAATTGGGTCTACTTCAAGTAATTCCAATGTACCATTTGAAGTGTCAGCGTGTGGCTGTGCTAACCTAGCTAGCTCCCTGAGCATTTCAGTCTCTCTCTCGATTTTGTTTGGCAGTATTTCCATAATTAATAGTTTTTTCCGAGACCATTAAAATGTTCTAGACTAACCAGTTCAGGGATAACAACATCCTGGCCTTTCTTTATAAGTAAAAGTCCGGAATACTTGGCTTTTGTTTTAGCTCGACTAAAAATTATTTTGCCTATAAATTTTTTCAGTCCACTATATTCAACCACTTTTTCTTTGGTGGCATAAAACTCTCTGTAGGCCGTTTCCAATTGCTCTCTTGATATAGGTCCCGGACCATTATTTTCCATTTGATTATTTTAACACTTTTTTATGAATAAGATAGTAAAGATAACTCTTTTAAATCTTAGTTATACCGATAAACCCAAGTGTCTATCAATCGGTTTTTTTTGTTAGCTCTTTTTGGTTAAAGTATAAAATCAGACCAAAAGCAACCTGATAGACAATCTGAGATTGTAGTAAAAATCCATTTGTTGGCGACAGATAATAGGCCGAGAAAAGGCCGCTAATAAATTCAATTGAAAGTAACCAGTGGTTGATAGTTCGTTTATTAAATTTTTCTGATACATAAAATGAGATAAGAAGTTCCGATACAAAAATTAACACACCGAATGTTTGATGAATGTCGCCGTAAAATCGATTTACATTATAAGGAAAACAAATTAATAACACATTAAAAGGAAATAAAGCTATTAGTAAGTATTTCACCAGTTTGTACTGCTTGATTTGGCGTAATGCGTAGCGAGCCAGTATATAACTTGAAGTACCTAGAGAAATGACATAAACCGGTAAAGTATTGAAGAATATTCCGAAATAACTTATACCACTATTGTTCGACAGAGAGTCTGGTCTAATTACTATGTCTATTATTAGCCCAGCTAATAATATAATTACAGCAAGTAATATGTGATTAATTTTGGGAAAAAACTTAGGCATAGTTTAAATTTAGCAAATATCACTATGATTTTGAATTTAGTAGTATTTATCACTTTTTTTATGTTTGTTTAATTAACCATCTGTCGTGTAGAATATAAGGAACAAAGTTGGGCTGGGAGAAGGGGTTTAAAGATGGCATATTCAGCAGAAATATTGCTAGATTCTATTAGTCTGCACGAGGACAGACTAACCACTATTGAAGCTACACTTCCTAGAATCGTATTGGCTGAGCTTAATACTCACCGGGTTTTTAGCCGTAATTCGGCTAGTTCCAGAGCTATACCGGTCGAGAAACAACTTAGTCGAATTTTGGAAGACCCATTTATTCCCATCAAATGGGGTAAAAATATTCCAGGCATGCAAGAAGGTGAAGAGCTTGATGGCCAAGATATAGCTATAGCTAAAGAGAATTGGTTGAAACTGCGAGATGTGGCTGTTTTAGGAGCAGTCGCTTTGTCTGGTGGTTTAGGTAAGTTTAAAGATGAAGCTCTAAAAGAAAAAATCGTCTCGATGGAAAAAAATCATCAAACAGGCCTTGAAGTTTTGAGCCAGCCACTGCATAAAAGTATAGTCTCGAGGTTACTAGAGCCTTTTATGTGGCATACCGTCATTATCTCTGCAACCGAATGGAGTAATTTCTTTGCTTTGCGAGATCATAGTAATGCTCAACCCGAACTGCAAAAAGCCGCCAATATGATAAAACAGGCTAGAGATTCTAGCGTTCCAAGCGCTTTGCCTGACCAAGAATGGCATCTGCCGTTTATTAAGCCCGAAGAACATGGAGAATTCCCGGTAGAAATGTTAAGAAAAATATCTGTCGCCAGGTGTGCGAGAGTTAGTTATTTAACGCACGACGGGGTAAGAGATGTTCAAAAGGACATAGAACTACATGATCAGCTTAGAAATAACGGTCACATGTCACCGTTTGAACACGTTGCTACACCGATTACCAATTTTGAAAGATTTAGGTCAAATCAGAGCGGTAATTTCACTGGCTGGAAACAATATCGAAAGATGCTTAATTTCGAGGATGATTATGCTAAACTTCTGGCCCTAGAGGCTGAAGATGTCTAGTAGCGGCAAGTACATTGTCCTAGAAGGTCTTGACGGTGCCGGGACAACAACTCAGCTTCATGAGGTCGGATCATATCTTGCTGAAATTGGTCAAAATGTGATTGAAATCGCCGAGCCGGGTGATACCGTTATCGGCGGATTGCTTAGGAAAATTATCAAGGATTCGTCAATTGAAAGAATGCCAGAGTCTAATTTAGACATGTTTACTATTAGTAGAAGGGAACTGGCCGTTCAAGTGATCGAACCGAATATAGACCGAGGAATTCATGTTATAAGTGATCGTAACTGGTTCTCGTCGGTTGCTTATCAGGGGTTTGGCGAAGGGATTGATCATTATCATATTGTAGATAGAATGAAGCAGGCTTTAGGTAAATTCTTTATGCCGGATTTAGTACTAATCGTAAAAGTGCCGGTAGATGTAGCGATTAGTCGAATGATTAACAGAGATGATACTAAGAAAGATTTTTTTGAATCAAAAGGCAGTCAGTATTTCGAAAAGGTCTATGATGGATACAACTGGCTGGCCCAGGAATTTAATCAAAATACCGTGGTAGTTGATGGCACTAAGTCGGTTGAAGAAGTAAAACAAGATTTGGTCGGTCAGATTTTAGGTAGATTGTCGCTTGATAGCACAGTCCAGGTTGATTAATTCTGATATAATTAAAACGTTTATGGAACAAGAACCAACACAAAAACCAGCCAGTATGACCGGAGAAGAAATTTTGTCTATGTTTGGTAAGTCAGCATTATCTGAACAAACATTTAGGATTAACGATCAAGATTTGCAAGGCAAAGATTTCTTAAGCGTTTGTCCGCCAGCACTTGGGTTAGTTGAAGTATTTAAGTCGATGTCAGATGATGATCCGGAAAAAAAAGAATTAGGAGATGCTATTACTTTAGCTATAGACCACTATTTAAGTGAAGAAAATAAAGTTTAACTAAAGAAGAACTAAAAAAATAAAATGTCAGAGGGTATTGTTGAACCAAAGGTTCCAATAAATCAA
>JAJXVX010000033.1 GCA_021781915.1 bacterium | reverse complement strand
AGATAGTATGGAAATATTCCTAAGAGATCTTAATGTTAGTCTCTACCTAGAAAAAGAGACTAATACATTACAGGACTTAGCCGACGAACTAAACAAGTTTTTAAGAATTACATGAAAACCGAAGTTAGAACTGATGCTATTATTCTTAATAAGCTTAACTATGGCGAGTATGATCGTATACTGACCTTAATTACTAAAAATAATGGCAAAGTTAAGGTTATTGCAAAATCTGTTAGAAAACAAAAAAGTAAGCTAGCATCTTCTTTGGATTATTTTTGCCAGACTAATATAGGTTACTTTCCAAATTCCAGTGGTGAAATAAATCGACTCGTATCTTCGAATTTAAATATTTATTTTGACAATATAATATCTGACATCGATCGGATAAATCTTGGGTTTTCTTTCATGAAGACTATCGATAAATCTGTCGAAGGCGATAACGCCGAACCATATTATGATCTTCTATTTAATTCGTTTATATATTTAAATAAGTGTGATGTTGACATAACATTGGTCTCGAACTGGTTTTACTGCCAATTCTTGAAAATTTACGGTCACATGCCTAATTTACTAACGGAAAAAAATGGCAATAAATTAGAGGCAGACGTGTCCTACGAGTTCAGTTTAGATGGGTTTTGTTTTTACGAATCCACAGGCCAGGCAGCTTTAAATAAAGATGATATTAAATATTTCAGACTTATATTTAGCCTCGATGATATTGATCTACTAAGTAAGATAGCTGGTTCAGTCGACATTAATCGAAAATTATTTCCCATTATTGATGCTATGTTTCGTAATTTTAATCTAGTATAATTAGTCGCATATGTCTGAAGTTAAACTAGATGACTTAGTAAGTCTAACTAAAAGACGAGGTTTCATATTCCCCGGTTCTAGTGTTTATGGTGGTCTTAGTGGAACCTGGGACTACGGTCCACTAGGCGTCAAATTAAAAGACAATTTCATAAATCTGTGGAAATATTTCTTTGTTGATAGCAGGGAAGACATATATATGGTTGATGCAGCCATAATAATGAATAAAAAAGTTTGGCAGGCTAGTGGACATGTCGATACATTCAACGATCCGCTTGTAGAATGCAAGAAATGTCATAGCCGGTTTCGGGCCGACAAAATTGATTTGAGCCATTGTCTGGTTTGTGGAGAGAAGAACAGCTTTACAGAGCCAAAGAATTTTAATCTAATGTTTTCAACTTCGATTGGACCAATTGGTGACGGTGTCGGTGAGGTAACGATTGACAGGGCTGAGCTAGAAAAGATATTAGCTAATAACAAAGACAGTAAGATTAGTTTAAAAACTGATAATGAAAATCTAGTTTATTTAAGACCGGAAACTGCCCAGGGAATATTTGTAAATTTTAAAAATGTAGTGGATTCTTTTTATCCTAATATCCCGTTCGGCATAGCTCAACACGGCAAAGCGTTTCGAAATGAAATAAGCCCAAGAGATTTTATTTTCCGATCAAGAGAGTTTGAGCAGCTTGAAATAGAATATTTTATAAATCCCGAACAATGGCAAGAAAAATTTGAAATGTGGATTAATTTGATCCACCAATGGTTTAACCTAATAGGTTTGCCGGCTGGGATGATTACAGACAAGGAAATTGATGGGGCAGATCGTGCTCATTATAGTAAGAGAACGGTTGATTTTGAGTTTGATTTCCCAATCGGCAAAGAAGAACTCATGGGATTAGCCTACAGAACCGATTTTGATTTAAGAAATATCGAAATGTTTTCTAAAAAAAGTATGGAATATAAACCGAAAGATGGTTCGGCAAGTTTTGTACCGCACGTTATTGAACCGAGCTTTGGGGTAGAAAGATTTATTCTAGCTATTCTTTCGTCAGCCTATAAACAAGATGAAATCAACGGAGAGAAAAGAGTGTATTTAGATTTACCATTTAAGTTATCTCCGATAAAGGCTATTTTTGGTCCTTTGGTTAGAAATAAAAGTGAAATCGTCGACCTATCTAAAAAAATTTTTAAAGAAATTAAATCCGAAATAACAGATATACTTTGGGACGATAGCAATAATATTGGAAAAAGATATAGAAGAGCAGATGAAATCGGTACCCCATTTTGTATTACGGTTGATTTTCAAAGTTTAGAAGACAATATGGTTACTGTTAGAGATAGAAATACTACAATACAGACTAGAGTTGCCTTAGATAAGCTTTCTGATTACTTAAAGAAGCAATTCTAGAAACTAAAAAGAGATTAGACTTTGACTCAAAAAAAAGCAATTTCATTAATGCTTGGTGATGAAAATATATTTTTAACCGGTCCGCCCGGCGCCGGTAAAACCTACGTTTTAAATAAATATATAAAAAAAGTCAGCAGAAAGGGATATAGAGTTGCTGTTACTGCTACTACAGGTATTGCTGCCACACATTTAAAGGGCACAACAATCCATTCCTGGTCCGGCATCGGCATAAAAGATCACCTAAGCTCTGAAGATGAACAGAAAATTCTATCGTCAGATAAATATAAAAAAAGGTATACCTATACTGATGTTCTAATTATTGACGAGATTTCTATGTTTCAAAGTAGCAGATTAGACATGATTAATCATTTAGCAAAAAAAATTAGAAAAACTGATAAACCTTTTGGAGGAATAAAAGTTATACTTGTAGGTGATTTTTTCCAGCTACCTCCTGTTAATAGGTATAGTAAAATCAAAGATTTTGTTTTTTATTCGGAGACTTGGAAAGAACTAAACTTAAGTGTATGTTATTTAAGCGAACAATACCGACAGAAAGAAGATGATAAATTACTTACATTTTTGAATGCCCTTAGAGATAATTCATTAGACGAAAATCATTTTAAAATCATAGATTCCAGAGTTAATTTAAATACGGACGATAAACAAATAACAAAACTTTATTCGCATAACATCGATGTTGATAAGATAAACAGAAAGCATTTAGATCAAATTAAAAGCAGTGAGCATATTTATGAAGCAGAATTCAAGGGTTCCTCATATATAGTCGATCAGTTATCTAAAAATATATTAGCCCCGACAGAATTAAGACTTAAAATCGGCGCAGAAGTTATGTTTGTGGTCAACAACATATCGGAAGGATATTCTAATGGTTCCAGAGGCGAAGTAATTAAATTTGACGATAATTTACCAGTAGTGAGACTCAAGAATGGCCGTAAAATAAAACTATCAAGATACTCGTGGACATACAAAGAAGATGAAATTACTCTGGCGGAGGTTGCCCAAATTCCGTTAAGGTTGGCCTGGGCCATCACAATACATAAAAGTCAGGGGATGAGCTTAGATGAGGCTGAAATTGATTTAAGGGATGCTTTTACCCCCGGCATGGGATATGTTGCCGTGTCGAGAGTTAGGTCCTTAGCTGGTTTATTCTTAAAAGGATATAATTCAGTAGCTTTTGATTTATTTGAAGAAGTCCGAGATTTTGACTCTTCCTTAAGATTTTTTTCAGAAGCGCTAATAGATAAATCCAAAGCTAGTATAGATGTATTAGAAAAAATAAGTTCAGACCCAGTACTTGTTGATAAAAAACTATTAAATAAGCTAATCGCGTTGAGAGAAGATATTGGCTTTAGCGACGAGGATATATTTTCTTCTATCCCCGATACTTTATTAAATCTAGTTGCAGCCATAAAACCAATCACAGTGCAACAATTGAGATTAATAGACGGTATTCAAAGAAAAACTTTAAAAAAGTATGGCGATAGAATCGTAAATCTAGTTTGGGCTGAATTTTCTAGACAACTTATTCTTTGATTGAGCCGTTTAGAGTTAAAATACTTGTATATGAAAAAAAATCAATCTAAGTCAGAAACTATATATGCGTTCATAGATAGTCAAAATTTAAATATCGGCACTCAGAAAACAGGCTGGAAATTAGATTGGAGAAAATTCAGAAAGTTTTTATCTGATAAGTATAATGTTAAGGTTGCTTATATGTTTATAGGCTATATTCTGGAAAATGAGAATCTTTATGAGTATATGCACGATCTAGGTTATCTAGTTGTTTTAAAGCAGTTAGTTGATGTTAGGAATGATACAGACACTAATCACGAAACTGGACCAAAAGATATTCAACATAAAAGTGATGATAATACTGACCATAAAACGAATATAAAAGGTAATATTGATGCTGACCTCGTTTTATACGCTATGAAAGAAATTAATAATTATGATAAAGCCGTTATAGTTTCCGGTGACGGTGATTTCTTAAGTTTATGTGAGTACTTGGACGAAAATAATAAACTTCTTTCGATAATCACACCTAACTGGATGTATTCAAGTCTATTTAAACCGTTTGAGAATAAAGTCGTTCGATTAGATTTACTAAAAAGAAGATTATCGTATAAAAAAAGAAGACTCAGTAAGTAATTAGTAAAGTACTAATGTTGACTATAGAACAAAATTAGTGTATAATACCTATGTTATACA
>JAJXVX010000032.1 GCA_021781915.1 bacterium | reverse complement strand
TTTCAATAGTGTCGGCAAATAGTTGCGGTGATTGACTAACCCATGCAATAGATCGCCTTAAATCTTGCATACTAACTGACTGTATGTCTTGTCCGTCAATTAAAATCCTACCGGCGGTCGGCTCTAAATATAAATCTAGTAATCTCAACATAGTACTCTTACCGGCACCACTAGGACCTATGATACCGATCTTTTCACCTGGCATTATAGTCATATTTATTTGATCTAAAATAACTTTATCTTTGTAAGCGTATGTAACATTTTGAAATTCAATTTCTCCCGAGGTTACTCTTAATCTGACATTTTGCTGTTGGTGTTCAATATCTTCATGGTCGCTTAAGACTTCGTATATCCGACGAACATTAACCATTTTTTGTCGTCGTATAGTAATTTGTTCTGTGATTCCTTGTATCGGAGCAATTAGATAACCCATATAGGTCATAAATAGCAATAGATCACCCAGTGTAAATTGATGACGAAGTGCTTCGCTGCCCCCAAAATATATAACAGTTGAGGTGCCTAGAATAACAACCAGGCCGTTAGATAAATTAAAGAAATCACCCCATAAAATTGCTTTTTTAGTGACTTCATAGGTCTGTTGCCAAAGGCTACTTAGTCGACTGACCTGTCTTTCCTGCAGGGCAAAAGCTTGGACCGACTCAGTATTATCGATTGATTCAGTTATCAGGGATGAAGTTTTGCTTTGCAAGGTAACCAAAAGCTTACCGAATTTAGACATGATAGGTCCAAATATTTTAACCGAAACGATCAAGAAGGGAATGACGATTAGAGTAATAATAGCCAACGGCATGTTAATCTTAAGCATTATTACTAAAACACCAACAACTAGAATAACTGATTCTAAAATCACTGAAACTGAATTTAGGGCAAGATCTGATAGACTGCTAGTTACATCATTTTGTCTATATATATAATCTCCTTTTGCTAAACGACCTTCATGATAAAGCGGCAAATGAAGAATATGCCTAAACGACTCCTCTTTTATATGTCTATTTAAATAAAAACCTATCTTGTTTAAAGCCAGGTCCTTCAATACTCCAAACAATGAACCAACCAAGAATATCGCCAGAGTCATCAAAGAAACTATGATGATAAGAATAGCCTTGCCGGTGTACGGTCTGAGTATTCCCGGGGCAGGAACACTACCAAAAACTGAATCAGCTAAAATTTTTAAAGGCACAGGTTTTAAAAGAGCAATAGCATCGGCGACTACATTCAAAAACGTCATTAATATTATGCCGGGCAGCGCCTGTTTATAATATTTTTTTAACCAGTCCTTGAAAGCAGTAGTTTTATGATAGCGACCGTTTTTGAGCATCCAATGGTTAACCGTCTCTTTTATCATATCGGTCGGCCAACCGGCTTTTTCCAGACTATAAGCTATATAATCTATCGGTACACCCTTGGAGACACCTTCTTCGATTGCTTTAGTTAAAACTTCATTCTGCATTTTAGGTTTTTATTTTATAATTTCATATTTAATAATAGTCGACTTGTATGATTAACACAAAGCTAATTTGAATGATTTGCTTCGTGAGCAAGGAGTGATTTTTTTATCTCTGTTCCATACAAATATCCACCCATACCGCCATCATTTTTGATGACTCTGTGACAGGGTACTAATAAGATTAACTTGTTTGATTTACAGATATTGCCGACTGAACGAAATGCTTTTGGTTTATGAGTAATTTCTGCTAATTTTTTATACGATACGGTTTTACCGGGAGCGATGTTATGAAGACTACCCCAAACAAATTTTTGAAAGTCACTGCCATAATATTTTTTTACAATAGCATTTAAACTATCGAGTTCGCCTTCAAAATATTTATCTATAAACTTGCTATAACGATGATCTAATACATTGTTAAGTTTGTACTGTCTATAGTGAACCGGCAGTCTTTGTTTAAGTAAACTAACCGGGCCAAAACCGCTAGCAATAGCCGTGTCAGCCTGGTCCACTATAATATGAAATTGGCCGTTCGGGGTTTGACTGGAGATTAATTTTAGTTCCGGCATAATATTAGTTAGATATGAAAATTAAATCTATTCCTATAATATCTAATTATATGCTGAATAAATTCCGTACAATAAAAGTCGATCAGGATCTAAAACTAGTTATCTTGTCGCCGAAAAATGCTAGCGAAATATTTGCACTGACTGAAGAAAATAGAGATTATCTCGGCAAGTGGTTACCATGGGTTAGTAGTGCTACTAGTATTAACGACTCTAGTAATTTCATTATAGACTCACTCAATCAAAGAAAAATGGGCAAAACATTCGGTTACGGCATAATGTATAAAAGAAAACTCGTCGGACACATCAGCGTCATGTATGTATCTGAAAAAGACAAAACACTGGATATTGGTTACTGGATATCTAGCCAGTTCGCAGGACTTGGCATAATGACAAAATGCGTGACTAGCTTAACTTACTACTGTTTTAACAAACTTGATGCCCAGAAAATAAATATCAGCGCCGAGATCACAAATTTTGGCAGTAACAAAGTAGCTCAAAAAGCCGGCTACAAGAGACTCGAAAAACAAGAGATAAAAGATGGAAGAACTTTTAATATCTGGCAGATTTCTAGAGACACATTGTAGATCAAGTGTGACTATCTATCTTTGAAGACCGCAGATTAATCTCGCCGCATAGCCAACCATAGATATTGAATAGATATTCTGGGTTACCAGGTGGGTTATCGGCTAAACTTTCATAATAATCAAGTAGTTTAGGTAGACTAACGAGGTCCATTTCATCATATGCTGATACTTTGGAATAACTCGAAATCAGTTCTTTGATTTTTTGAGATTGCATGGCCTCGTTGAAAAAATGACCGAAATGTTCGTTAACAACCGGATTGTAAATTACTTCCGGATACCTTTTGGCAGAATAGTAGGATTTCAAAATATTTTTGTTGGCCCTAAATTGGACAGGAAGTAAATTACAAAAGGCTAGCAGAACAGGGTTTATGAAAGGACTAACTGACCAAATTCCCCTGGAAATATAGATATTGTTTCTCGCTAACTGTGAACCAATTAAGGAAATAGGCATCAGTGGCAGCTGATAACGTTCTTTTGCATATACACCAGCCCTATAATCTTTCTTAAATTTTTCAGTCACAAAAGGGGGGTAATCCTTAAATTTATTTCGTCGACTAAACTCATGCTCACCAAACGAAAACAAATCAAAATTATCCGATTTACTCTCGAATAGTTCATCCCCTCCCAGGCCAGTAGATATTAACTTAATGCCTTTTTGTTCAAGCTCGGCTGCTAGATTATCCAGAGCTTCAAAATATATCTCAGTGTAGGAATAAAACGGCTTTTGACTTCTATTGAATCTGGAAAGCGGAGGATTAAGATTTATATCAACAGGGATTTGAAGAGAATTAAGCCCCGAGATCTTCTGAATCTCTAAAAGCTTTGTAGATTGAGTCTCACCAAACTCTCCCGGGAATATCATTGAAGCCACTAAACTGGTGTCAGGCATTCTACCGGCGCTATACAGCGGCAATAGAGCAGAGTCTATTCCTCCGCTAACTTCAAAAGCTGCCAGTTGGCCTGATATTCTTGTGATGAAGAAGTTTTCCAGAGACTCCTCGAGTATTTTTTTGAAATCTCGCGGATCGGTCGAAGGTGTAGTTAACTTAATCGCCCTATAAGAAATATTTAGGTAATTATTTTTAACCACTAAGGTCGATTGAGTCTCAAGTAGACTTATTTCCTCGAAAAGACAATCATGAATATCTGGATTAGGAATCATTAAAGTTAACAAATGTCGGTAATTAGGTGTCAGTCTTACTGTATTTTCCATCACCCAGTCATAGTCATTACTGAGAGTAAAGATCGAATCCTCAAATGAATAGAAAAGAGGTAGGCTCCCATAGATATCCCTTTTAATTACCAGTCTATTCCGAGAAAAGTTAATCACCAGAAACTCATCCTGCAATTCATCATCCTGACTGCCATAACCGAAGATAATTTTATCGCCGGTCCGTCTAAAAAATGTGGTTGGATAATGCGGCCGTTTAATCAGCTTAATATATAAATTTTGGACATCCACGAGATAGTAGTCGTCTGATTTTTCATTCGAGCAATCACCTGGAGAATCGGTAATTGATCTGAAATCTATCTTTAATTTTATGAAATCAGCCATCTAATCAAATCGAAAACCTTGATCGGAAGTGCCGGCCGGTTTTTTGAAGTTCTCTTTAATCAAATCTTCAATAAATGACTCAGGCAACTTAATTAATCTATCGACTAGTTCAATAAATCTCATATCAACTTCACGGTCCTCTAGTGACTCATGAGTAATTTGTTTAAAGTTTGCCTCACAACCAACCTTTTGTATCATATATCAACATTATAGTCCTTTTTAAGACCTAGTTTAACCAATTTTATTTATAAAAAATAAAAGATATATAATTA
>JAJXVX010000008.1 GCA_021781915.1 bacterium | reverse complement strand
ATATCTAGCAAAAACATCGGCCTCTACTAACTCTTGAGCATGCCCAATATGAGGTTCACCGTTAACATATGGGATTGATGTTGTGACAAAATAATTCTTCATTCTCTATCCATATTATATCTAAAAGTATTTATATAAATAAAAAGAGCAGCTTTTAATAAACAAAGCTGCTCTTTAAAATTAAACCTTACTAAAAAATTTAGTATCGGTTGTTGTAGTCGCGTCGACCACCGTTTCGGTCGTTGTTGCCACCAAAGTTCTTTGGACGACTTTCTTTTGGTCGTGCCTCAGAGACGATGATTGAGCGACCGTCTAATTCCTGGTTGTTCAATTTTTCAATTGCCTGCTTTGCTTCGTCGTCACTTGACATTTCAACGAAACCAAAACCCCTGGATCTATTAGTTTCTTGATCCTTTATAACTGATGCTGAAACAACTGTTCCAACTCCAGCAAAAAAATCTTGTAAACTCTCGTCTGTAGTATTCCATGAAAGGGATCCTACGAATAGCTTGTTAGCCATTAAACTCTCCTATATTATCGCTTGGAGTAATCTGGCTAACCAGTTAACTGCTCCCCAAAACTATTACTAATAACCCTAGACAAGAACCCAAAAGTTACTCTAGCAGTTTCATCTAGTATTCGTATCATAACACAAAATTTTTTATTGCCAACTTTTTTTAGCAACAATTTTATTCTTTTATAATCGAAAAACCGCCGATTTGATTGCCTTTAATATCGCCGGCATTGTCGGACTGGTAATAATAGAGTGGTTTATTGTTGTAAGTGTATTGAAAATATCCGGTATCAGATCTTTTAATATAGCCAAAACCCGACGGTAATAATTTTGGCTGTGTTGTCGTCTGGTAAGGTGGCCAAACAACTATACAAGCACCTAAACAACTACTTAAACCCTGACTGTCCTTATTATATTCATAAAGTGTTCGGCCTTTTAAATCAGTCATGTAATTACCATACTCAGAACTATAGCTAGTTTTAACAATTTCGGAAGATTGAATCTCTTTATTTTTATTGTTTTTAGAAGTCAAACTATTGTGATTATAGATTATCAGCGAAGCACCAGCCAATACTGCTATACCGACCAAACCCCAGATTATCCACTTAATCGGTTTCATGACTAAATTATAACATCAAAGACATTAATAGCCGTCATCATCAATATCTTCCTCATCCCAAACCATATCCGAGGAAGATTGCTCACTTCGGTAATTTAAACCGGAAAATCCATGGGCATTAAGACCCCAGCCCAAACTATTTATGACAAACCAGCCGACTCTTTTAATATTTACAACTCTTCTTACGATTTTGATATTTCTTGCCAATTCTAGTAAATCGTTCTCCGCCTCAAAAACAGTTTCATGCCTAGTCAGTTCGTTAGTTAAGTCTTCATAATACTCATGGGACGGTGGTACGACTGGTTTTAATTTTCCAAACATAAACCTATATTATAGATTGTAAGTATTTTTTTTCAAGCGCTCACCAATCCGTTGACAATAAACAATTCATTATAGTAGTCTGGGAAAATGGGTCTGCCAACAAAAGAAAACAACTATTATCCTCCGGCAGAGTTAAATCTAGTAAACTTTCGCTTGTACGGTAAATGCCGAGATCCAAAAATAGACAATGCAATCTTTTTTCCAAAAAAAACTGACAGTAATGAAAAATACCAAGCCGATGTTCGAGCTGCTAAAGCAGTCTGCAGAGAATGTGTAGTAATAGATTTGTGTGGTGAAGCCGGAACGATAGGTAAAGAGGACGGAATTTGGGGAGGATTGACCAAAGAAGAAAGAAGACAATTAGGAAGAATAACTAAGATAAACAGAAGATAAAATGTAAAAATGATACTTCATCCGCCAACTGGAAGACACCACCAATATATTTATCTAAAACACAAGGAGTTGAGTGAGCTCTATTTATCAGTTTTTATCAAGTCGCTTGGCGATTCGCTGATTAGTATTTTTACACCAATATTCTTTTTTTCGCTCGGTTTTTCAATCTCTAAAATTGCCTTATTTAATATCATCGGGTATCTGTCGATTTCATTTTTTCTACCGCTTGGGATTTATCTTGATCATAAAATAGGTATAAAGAAGACTCTGTCTATCGGAACGATTCTTAGTATGCTCTACTACTTCGGACTAACCAAACTAAGAACCGATATTCCATTTGAACTTCTAGCCGTTTTTTGGGGGCTTGGGATTGCTATTTATTATGCTGCTTTCAATATTGAACTTTCTCAAACTATTAGAAAAAATACCGAGGGGAGATCACTATCTTTTTTCCAAGTTCTTAGTATTATAGCTGGAATAATCGGACCATTAATGGGTTCACTGGTCATCCACTACAAGTCATACGGCATGCTTTTTGTGATTGCCGGAATAATATATTTAGTATCGCTTTTACCACTTTTCAAAACCAAAGATTACAAAATTGATAAACAAGAAATCAACCTAAGTACTTTGAAGGTTGCCGATAATAAACGAAAAGCTTATAACTATCAAATATTGGGAGCAATCGGGGTTATTTCAGCCATTCTTTGGCCTATATTCATATACTCTAACTACAAAAACATAGTCACTTTGGGGTTAATAGTTTCAGTCACTTCATTATTGCTTGCTCTGTTTATATTTCAAGAAGGTAAAATAGTTGATTCCAATCATAGAAGATCATTTAAGTATGGCATCATATCTCATTCGCCAACCTGGATTTTGAGACTCTTTCTTATCTCGCCCTTTGGGCTCGCGTTATCTAATTTTGCTTCATCGGCTACCTATGAACTAATTGATTTATCATATAGCAAAACAGTTTGGAAAACAGCCGCCAAAATCAACAATCTAGGTAGTTATTTCGTTTTCAGAGAATATAACCTAGAAATCGGCCGAATACTATGTCTATCGTTAATGTTTATCGGTCTAAATCCGGTGGCGGTTTTTGTAGGCGCCAGTATCCTAACCCTTTTCCAGTTATTCAATCTAAAGGTTATTGAACAGTAAGCTTGTCTATTTCAAATCAGTCGGTATGTTAAAATTGTAAAAATGTTCGAAAACATAGACAAAAATCTTCAAGAAAAAAACACTAGAACAGCTAAGATTGTAGCTGGTATTGGTGCTTTGGCGATAGCCTATGCCGGGGTCTACTTATTGCAGCACGGGCTCGATCCAAACTTATCAAAAAAATCTACGTTAAGAGTAGTTTCCAATAATATGATTAAGAAAATCCCGTTTTTGAAAAATCGTAATAATCAATAAGAAATTAAATCTTGGTGGAGCTGGTGGGTACTACCCCCACGTCCGTCAGTTTACCGATGTCAATCTTCTACAGGCTTAGTCTATATTTAAATTTTCAATAAGAGCAAACTAAATAGACCAGTTTGTTCTTATCTAGTCTTAAGATTTTGAGTAACAAAACAAAGACAAATTTTGTCACCTATCCAGATATATAAAACACTAATGTCCTATCCGGCGTCAGACATAGCATTGCCGTTAATAAATTAAGCGGCGATTGCGACTGGAGAGAATGAGAAATTCCCGAAACTCTTAACCAAGTCGGCAATTGCAGATTTTCGATTTGCAATTATGATTTTTTGCCTATACGCTGACAAGCGACCTGCCAATTAACTGATAAATTCCAACGTCGAGCTTAAAATTCAGCCCCGTAAGATGTTATTATATCATTTTTTGCCTAAAATTAAAAATAAATCATGCCACTGATTCAGATCTAAATCTTGTGGCCGAACGTCTTTGTTTATCTTTAATTTATCAAACGCTTGATTGACTATTTTTTTATCAAAAAATCTAAATAAATTATTGGTTAGTTTTTTTCGCTTCATAATAAAACAGTTAGAAATAAATTTTAGAAAATCCTGGTAATCTATGTCGTCGAACATTTTTTTAGGTTTACGCTCTAAGACAACTATTTGAGAATCGACTTTTGGAGCAGGTTCGAACAGATAGGCTTCGACGACCTCTTTTGTTTGAACATCAAAATTTAGTTGGGCGGCGATTGATAGCAGAGACATCTTGCCGGGACCCTCGGTTAATCTTTGAGCGACTTCTTTTTGAATTAATAATACCGCTAGTAAGGGTTGATTATCAGTTTCAGATATCAGTCTAATTAAATAACTCGTTAAATAATAGGGGATGTTGGCAACGATTTTATAGTCTTTTTCTAGGGCATTAAAATCAAATCGTCTAATGTCGGTATTTTTTAAAACCAAATATCCATTTTCAATTTCTTTTTTAAATCTGTTTGTCAGTTTATTAAGTAAGCTCTCATCAATTTCAACAGCAATCAGGTGCTCAGTGATTTTTAACAGCTTTGCGGTTAAATGGCCTGTCCCAGGACCAATTTCCACCACCAGTTGATTATCTTTAACCTGAGCTGCCTGTACGATTAAATCGAGGCTATTTTCATCATTTAACCAGTGTTGACCGAGACTTTTTTTTGCTTCAATCATTTTTTTTACCAATTATGATAGTTTATCCAGTGGACATAGGCATTGTACCAGCCATTGTAACGAGCCTCAGCGTACGAACTACACCATTTAAGTTGAGTCACTGGGTTGGTTTGCCAATCAGAGCCAGAAGTGACCATTTTGTAGCCCGGTGTAGCCTGACAAAGACCATAGCCGTTTGGTGTCATCGGATTGTCTGGTATGACTGGACAGTAGTGTTCGCCTTGAGCTTTAGTAGGACACCAACCCGATTCATGAGAAATTATATAATCAGCATACTGATAATCAGTCGGTGCGATACCGGCCAGTGACATATCTCCCTTAATACCGCTAAGAGAAGTACCTTCAACCTCTATTTGGGTGACAGGCTGTGTCGTGACGACATCCTGTAGAACCGTTCTCGAAACAACTATTCCGTTTTGTGTATTATCCTGATAAGTGATAACTTCCGTTCCCGGAGAACCATATTGTCTAATCGCTCCGGTGCCGTAAGCCAGGGAGTTATCGTAGATTATTTGAAGTGGCATAGCAATTGTTTGAGAAACTGATTCAATTTTAATACCATGACGAATAATAAACACTTGGCTGTAGGCAGTTAATTGCGTAGTTACATCTGGTACTATTTGGTCAGATTTAGACAAGTGGATATTTTCTTGCTTAATTAAATCGCCGACGGTTTTTGCTTGTGTTCGAATTAAAAGCGATGTGCCGTACAGATTAACGTAGACCGGCATAGCAGGAGTAATCTCAATCTGTCGACCAATGGCATAAGATTGGATGAAATTATTAACTGGGTTATCAGTCACAACATCGGCCGGATAGACTTTAATACCCTGCTGTTGAACGATTGACCTAGGAGTTGCAGCCGCCGAAAAGACAAAGTGAACTTGGCCATTGACGATAATCTCAGCTGGCATTGCCCGATAAATATTAATCCTGAAATCATCTTGGTAAATTGGTGTTGATAATCCGGGCTCAACGACATCACCAGTGTTTAAAATAATTCCCAATTTTTTCAGTAAGGCCCCGACAGTCGGCTCTTTTGACGGGACGGTTAGAATTTTTTTGTCATAGTTGATAATAACTATTTTGTCGTTAATCGGTTTAATCAAGGTAGACGTTTTTGATCTAAACAAATAACCAGTCACAATTGTTAGTAAGATTAATATAGCAAAAATAATCACCGAAAAATGAACGGGGTGTTTAATATAGCTTAAAAAGCCAGTTATTTTTGGCTTACGATTAGACCTGATTTTATCTGATTTCATGATAATATATTTTTCTAGCCAACTACCTACCTGTAAAGCATGACGGAATCTGTTTATTTTATCAAATTAGGATTGTTTCGCCAATTCTGTACCGAGTGGCTAAGCTCTGAGCTCAACTTCTGAGATGCCAAATCATTAATATTTATCCAATAAGCCTCCAAAACCTCAACTGATCGACGATTAATCGGCTGATCTTCGGTCAATTTATAAAACCATAGGTGATAGCGATATCTCAGACCATCGTTTATGGCAAAATAAATACCCTGATAAATTAATTTGTCATCATCAAGTACAAATCCGACTTCCTCTTTGACCTCTCTGATCAGAGCTTCATGTGGTTGCTCGTTTCTCTTCAACCCTCCACCGGGCAAACTTAAGTGACCGCTTGAAATAGAATTTTTTATAACTAAAGCCTGGTTATCTTTAACAATTAATACCCGCGTTGTAATCCTATTCCTAAGGTAAATTTTCAAAACAGGTTTAGCTATAAAATAAATTAGCTTAGATGGATTCTTAGTAGAAGATTTACTTTTCATATTTATATTTTCTTAATCGGGGCTAAGTTGATATTAAGAGTCTTTCGGCCATATTTATTAAATAGAACGACTGCTATATTATCTTTAATTTCGCTAATCTGACCCTGCCCAAAGACACTATGGTCAATTTGATCACCAACTGCCAAATCCTCGACATATCTCGGCTCTTGAGAAGGCGACGGTGACAGAACACCTAAATTAGCTGAATATGGGTTAATATTTTCAACCGCCGATTCATCACCAATTTCAGATAGAAATCGACTGGGTGGATTATGAGACAGACTACCATAAATTAACCTAGAAGTAGCATAAGACAGATATAATTCTCTTTTTGCTCTGGTCATTCCAACGTAACAAAGTCTTCTTTCTTCCTCCATATCACTGTTATCGTAAAAGGCTCTGGAATGAGGAAAAATAGATTCTTCCATCCCAACCATAAAGACTAGGTGATATTCAAGTCCTTTAGCAGCATGCAATGTCATCATTGTGACGGCATTTGAACCGAAATCGGCTCTGTCTAGGTCTGATACCAAACTAATCTCTTCCAAAAACAAACCAAGATCATCGAGGTATTCTTCAGCTACCGACAGCAACTCTTTAACGTTTTCTTGTTTAGACTCACCTACGATAGTCCCGTCGCTGAGGTAATCTAAATAGCTTATTTTATCTATCAAAACACTGATGATGGTTGATATTTTCTCTTTTTTGTCGAGTAATTCTCTAAGCGAAATTATTAAATCATAAAATTGAGAAAATTTATCAATTACCTTAGAACTTAAATTACTTAAACCAATATTTAACAATGCCTGATTTAGACTATAGTTATTATTATTTTTAAAAATAAAGAAATTTTGTAACGATTTTGCTCCCAGAGACCTTGCGGGAGTATTAATAATTCTCTCAAAACCTAGTTGATCATCGGGTTGAAAAATTAATCTTAGGTAGGCTACGATATCTTTGATTTCTTTCCGGTCATAGAATCTGACGCCACCAATCATTTGATAAGGCACACCGTAACGTAAAAATATTTCTTCTAAGACTCGACTTTGCGCGTTTGTCCTGTATAAAACTGCGCAGTCTCTATAATCAATCCCGTTCTGATAGATTGAATTTTTAATTGTATTAACAACCGTCTCTGCCTCACTTCTTTCATTGAAAGATTGGATTATTTTAACCGGATGGCCGGATTTATCTTCCGTCCATAATCTCTTATTGGATCTCTGCTTATTTTTCGAAATTACGTTATGAGCAACGTCTAAGATTGGTTGGGTTGAACGATAATTCTGCTCTAGCTTTATCACGACGCAATCCTTGAAATCATGTTCAAAATTCAAAATATTTCGGTAATTTGCGCCTCGCCAAGAATAAATACTTTGCCAGTCATCTCCAACTACTACAATATTGCGACGATCATTTATTAGTAACTTAATCAACTCATACTGAGCTAAGTTAGTATCCTGATATTCATCAATTAAAATATGCGAGAATTGGTTAACCCACTTTTGTCTAATGCTTGGGTTATGCCTCATTAAATTAACAGTTTTTAAAATTAAATCGTCAAAATCAAGCGCCTTCGAATCTTTTAAGGCTAGTTGGTAGAGTGGGTAAATCGTCGCAGCAATCTTTTCACTTGGTGAAAAAGGATTATCGATATTGGTTTCAAGTTCATTTTTATAGCCCGATATAATTGATGAGATAGTACTAATCGAGTACAACTTATCATCAATCAATTGTTGTTTTAAAAGTTTCTTTAAGATGGTACTTTTATCTGATTCATCGATAATAATAAAACTTCGTGGGACACCAACATATTCACCATCTTGACGTAAGATCTTGACACAAATACCATGGAAGGTGCCCATATATGGCATGAAATAATTTTTTTGATTTGGCCGGAAAAGTAGGGTTGCTACTCTATCACGCATTTCACCGGCAGCTTTGTTGGTAAACGTGACCGCTAGTATACTACTCTCAGTAGCTTGATTGGTAGCCAATAAGTAAGCTATTTTGTGAGTTAAGGTTTTTGTTTTTCCACTACCGGCACCGGCTTGAATTAAAATCGGACCATCAACAATCTTAACAGCCTTTGCTTGTTCCGGATTTAAACCTTTAAGTAATTGTTCTTCCACTTATCTATTTTAGCAAAATAGGAGTAAAAAAGATTACTTAAAAAAATGAGTTACTGAATGAATTCCGGCAACTTTAATGATTCCGGCATCGAGTGCTATATCAAACCAACAAATAAGTAGGATAAAAATAATAATGACGTTTATTATGAGAAACTTTTTCGTTCGTTTTTTAGCTTGCGAATTAATCGGCAGATAATACTTCTTTGATTGAGCTAATTCTTCATACTTCTGGCTTAAAGCAGTTTTCTGTTCATCTGCTTTGGCGGTTTTAGCTTCTTGGTTGACTTCCAAAACTTGTTTATCTGAAGATTTTTGGTTAATGAGCTGTTCTATATTGGCTTTTTCTTCGGTTGGTTCTTTGGAGTCAGATGAATCCGGCTCGGGGGTTTCCGGTTTAGACTCAGTATCGGTCACTGCCTCATTTTTTTGGTTATCAGTGTTAACTTGAACAGCCTCTTCTTGTGGTTCGGTATCTGGCGTAACCGAGGTATTTTCAACCTTTTTAACCTCAACAACCTGTTCATCCTTAACATCACTAGAAATGGGGCTAATAACAACTTTATGGCTAAGTGACTGAGCGGCTTCGGGTTTTTCCGGTTTAGACTCATCAGCTAGAGTAGTGTCTTTAGTGCCTGTTGACCCCGATACAATTATATGTTTTGAAGTCGGCGGGGTTACTTTTTTGTTAGCCGGGGAAACATCTTCAAGAGATGGTTTATCGTCTTTAAAATCAGTCATCTTTCTTTCCTTTTGTTAGAGAATAATCATAAGCTTTTGACACAATTTTGGAAAATTTATCAATACTTAAACTAGCCGCTCCAACTAAAACTCCATCGCAATCATTAAGAGCTAAATAAGAAGTTGCGTTCATATCATCAACTGTGCCGCCATATAATATTCTGGTATCATCTGCTACGGCCTGACCATATAAATCAGCTAGCTGTTTTCTAATATAGGCAAGTTCTCTTTGCATATCATCAGGATTTGAAGGTTCACCATCAAAAGTCGAAATAGCCCAAATTGGCTCATAAGCTATAACAACTCGTGAGACTTCCTCAGCCGTTAAGTCATAAAGTGCGCTGACTAATTGATCATGCAAAACTTGTTTAGTCTCTTTGTCTAATCTCTCTTGTTTTGTCTCTCCGATACACAGAATTGGCTTAATATCGTTTCTGATGGCTGCTTTGACTTTATTTTTTACATCATCGAGAGTCTCATTAAAATAGATTCTCCTTGAGGAATGCCCGATAATAGCGTAATCAACTAAACCCCTCTGCATCGCGAAGGAAATTTCACCAGTATAGTGTCCCTCGTCAATCGGATAACCATTCTGAGAGGCCAGCTTAAATTTTGTGTGATTTATTTCAAGATTTAAAGACTGTAAGGATAGAAAACTCGGACCTAACACAATTTCTAGACTATGGTGATTGGCTATTTGTTTGTCTAGGCCATGGACTAAAAGTGAAGCTTCTGAGACATTTAAGTTCATCTTCCAGTTCCCAGCAATCAATATTTTTCTTGTTGTCATCTTGTCTTTAATATTACCATAAGAATTATAGGCTATTTATTCTCTAAAGCTTCGACTCCTGGAAGTTTTCGTCCGGCCATTAATTCTAGACTTGCTCCACCACCAGTTGATACGTGATTAAATAAATTCATTAAATTATTTTCCGACAAATAGCTAACAGTGTCACCTCCTCCAACCAATGAAAATGGTCGATGGCCAAATTCACCGGCAATTGATCTAACTAGCAGATTTGTGCCATGAGAATAAGGACCAATACCGGTTAACAAGCTTTTTGTTTCTGTCACTCCGAGTGTTCCGTTCCAGACTACCGTATTGGCTGATTGCATATTACCGGCAATAAAAGCACCGCTAAACGGACCGATGTCTAAAATTAGCTCTTCCTTTTCAACCCGTCCGCTTGCCCGGTTCGGTCTTTTAGGATAACTCTCAATTTCAGCCAGACTGTGGGCCAATAAATCGACAATTCGTACGGGCATCGCCGAATCAATTTTTTTAGACACTACAACATCAAAAGGCAGTATAAAAGAGAAACTTCTTATCTTCGCCTGGGAAGCTGCTTTACGAATAATATCTCGGGCTATTGGTAGCTCCGACCGGTCATACAAACTTGATCCGACATCGAAACCTTGGCTCATCAAAAACGTATTAGCCATGGCTCCACCAATTACTACTTGATCGGCTAGTTCAATAAATTTATGAATTAAGTCTATTTTGTCAGCAATCTTGGCTCCACCAATTACCGCCATCAATGGGCGATTTGGTCGTGACATTACATCAGTAATAGTATCAACTTCTTTTTTAAGTAATAACCCGGCTACACTTGGCAAAAAATGAGTAATTGCATCAGTCGAGGCATGAGCCCGATGAACAACACCAAAACCATCTTGGACAAATACTTCTGCCAAAGACGCTAGCTGCTGAGCAAATTCTTCGGAATTTTGCTCCTCCTGGGCATAAAATCTTAAATTTTCGAGCAATAGTACTTGACCAAAATCGAGCTTTGAAACTGCTTTTTTAACCTCATCTCCAATGCAATCAGGTACAAATTCAACTTCTTTTTTTAATAGCTCTTTGAGCCTTTTAGCAACTGGAAAAAGACTATAGGCCAAGTTTTTCTTGCCATCAGGCCTACCTAAATGAGAGCAGATAATTAACTTAACATTTTTAGATAGCAAATAATCAATAGTTTGAAGCGACTGTTTAATCCGATAATCATCGGCGATTTTATCACCTTCAAGCGGCACATTATAATCGGCTCTAAGAAGTACAGTCTTACCAGCCAAATCAATATCTTCAATTGTTTTTTTTGCAAACATTAGCCACCCTTTGTTTAATGTTTTTTGTTTATCTTTAAATATAATTGTATATCTACTAAATCAAGATTAAAAGTATTTCTGATAAATCCTAACTAAAATATAAAATGAGAAAACAATCGATGTAATAAAGAAACTGACTGGATAAGGAGAATAGTAACCGATAAATAACCCCAACCAAGTAGCAAGTAAACCGATTACAGCGGCCAGAAACATGCCTTTAACAGGCGAACTAGTTAATCTTTGGGCAATAGCGGGTGGGGTGACTAAAAGCGAAAATATTAGTAATACACCGACTATTTGAACAGATATTGAAACAGCTATTGCGATTAAAAACATCATCACAAGATTTAACCTTAGTAGAGATACTCCCTTGGCTTCGGCTACTTCTTCATCCAATGTCGTGAATAAAAGTTGTCTAAAAAATAGGGCTAAAAGCAAAATAATAAATATGCTAGCCCAAAAGGTAATCTTAACACTTGAAAAACTAATGCCAAGAATCTGTCCAAACAATAGTGAATATGCCTCAGTTGCATAGCCTTTATAGAGGTTAATGAATAACACACCAAGACCCAGCATAAAGGCCAGTACTATACCTATTTGGACATCTCGACTAATGGCTTTTTTACCAAGCAATGCCATAAAAAATCCGCCGGAAATAGTGAAACTGATTAGCCCGACTAAAGGATTAAGGCTAAGCAGAGCAGCGCCAGCAGCACCGGCAAAACCAATATGAGACAAGGCATGACCGGCGAAGGAAAGTCGTCTTAATATAACAAAATAACCGACTAATCCAGCTACAATAGCTATCAAAGTTCCCGCCTCAAAGGCATTTCTCATAAACTGATATAAAAACATTTCTTTTAAATCAAGTATTAAATTGAGACTGAAACTTCCCATCAGATTAATGTTCATGGTTTGTCCCGCCTTCCATGCCCAGTACAGCTATCCGACCAGATTGACTTTTTAGCACTTCTACATTTGAACCATAAAGTTCAGTTAGCTTCTTGGAAGTAATAATTTCAGATGGTAGTCCAGAAGCAACTTTTTTATTAGCAATATAAATAATTCGATCAATGACCGGTAGTAGTGGGTTCACGTCATGAGCAATTAAAATTACGGTCATATTATTTTTTTTAGAGACCGACTTAATCAATTCGATTAACTCACCTTCTCTTTTAATGTCTAAATTAGCTAACGGCTCATCAAGTAACAAAATTTTCGGTCTTTGAACTATGGCTTGAGCTAGAAATATTTTTTGCTGTTCACCACCAGATAACTGTGATAAAGGTTTATTAGCAAACTTAAGTCCATCAACCATTTTCAAAGCTTCTAGAGCAATTTTCTCTTCTTGTTTAGCCACTTTCGGTAAACTAAATCCCAGTTTATTACCGGACAAGACTAACTTAACATATTCAATGCAATTTAGCTTTAAATCATTATCAATCAATCTTTTCTGAGGAAAGTAACTAATCGAAGAACTACCCTTGGAGGGTATTTTGCCAAACACCTCAATTAGACCTGCCTGAGGCTTAATTAATCCTAAGATTAACTTAAACAGGGTGGTTTTGCCGGCTCCATTAGGACCGAGTAAAACTATAAACTCACCGGCTCTTACCTCAAAACTAGCATCTTCCCAAACTACTTTATCCTTGTATCCCGATACTAAATTCTTGGCAGAAATGACAATTTCGTTTTTCATAAGTTACTCTTTATATTTATTATTTCCTGGTTCATCCAATCTTGAAAAGGTTGGTTGGGTGGTTGGATTGTTTCGGTAATGGCAACTGTCGGGATATTATTTTCACTAGCTAACTGTTTCATCGAATCTGTGATTGGATTAATCGTCTGAGAGTTAAAAATCAGTAGCTTTACTTGATGATTTTTTAGTTGATTTTGAAAAGTAACTATACTACTAGCCGACGGGTCATTACCATTGGCAACGGCCTGCATAAACTGCGGCGGTGAAATCAAATCAAGACCACTGGCCGAAGCCATATAATAGAATATATCCTCAGTCGAAGCAACTTTGACTCCTTGAAATTGTTTTTTTATTAAAGCCAAGTTATCCTGGTAAACTTTTAATTTATTCTGCAACTTTTGGTAGTTGCTAGAAAAATAAGATCTCTGATTAGGTTTTAATTTTATTAGATTATTCTTCATTTGTTCAATTATTTGATTAACATAATCTGGGTTATACCAAAAATGAGGGTTATCACCATTTTTCTTGCCTAAAAACTGAGCGACATTTAAGACTAGACTGCCAGTGCCGGATGAAGATATCATGCTTTGGGCCCAACTATCATAACCGGCTCCATTAATTATGACGTAGTTTGCTTTAGCGAACAATCTGGCGACTGAAGCATTAACCTCATACTCGTGCGGATCGGCATTAGGATCACTCACAAGACTTACTACGTCAACCTGGTTGCCACCGATTTGAGATACCAGACTACCCCAAAAGTTCTCGGCTGCTACAATCTGAATTTTACCTACAACAGGGTTAAGTCCTGATTTTGATGATTGAATCAGCAAGACTGCCAAACCTAAAAATATAACTATAAAAATTACAATTAATATTCTTTTAAACATTAGGTAGATAGGTTAATTATTTTTGGAATTTTTCTTTAGTTGTTCCAGAATAGCTGTCTGATTTTGCAATAATTTCATCTGTTCTTCTTGTAAATTAGCTAGGTAAGTTAGTGTTTTATGATCTGTTTCAGCTTTAGCCTCTTGATGGCCTTGAATGACATTTTGACCAACCATGATGATTGGTAGTAGCACCAACTGGAAAAAGGTTTGAGCAACCCAAGCGATTAGTGCAATTAAACTAGTTGAAATCAACCAGCTGGGGAAAAAATGGTGTAGGTTCGGAAATACTCCTGTTAAAACAGCCGGCAAGGATATGAGTGCCAAGAGAGTAAATAAATAGGCTGTCCACATAGTTCCAACCCCATTAGTGATTTTTACCGCCAGAGAATTATTGAATCTAGCAGGCAATGAAACTGCTTGTTTATTTTTATAAACATCTTGGGGGTGAACTACATTGACATTATTTTTTATATCAGCCATATGAAATCATATTAACAAAAAAATTATATTAGTACTAAGGGTAATTTTTCGCTACAATTAATAGCTAATTACTAAAGACAAAATCGTTATTATGGATCAGCAACATTTTGTAAGCTTAAAATCTATTATCAAGGCAGCCGATAATCTGAAAGACTTAGTTATCGACACTCCCCTTGAATTAAACAAAAGACTGTCTCAAAAATACAATGCTAACATTTTTTTTAAACGAGAAGATTTGCAAATAGTCAGATCTTATAAGATTAGAGGAGCTTACAACCTCATCTCAAGCCTGTCGGAATCCGAAAGACATAATGGGATAACTACCGCTAGTGCCGGCAATCACGCTCAGGGAGTAGCCTTAAGTGCGGCTAGGCTCAATATATCTGCTACTATCTTCATGCCAAAGAACACACCAATCCAAAAAATTAATAAGGTTAAGAAATTTGGTGGCCGATACGTCAAGATAGAATTAGTTGGCGATAATTTCGATGAATCAAATGACCTAGCCTTGGCACATGCTCAAAAAACAAATCAGGTATTTATTCCACCATTCGATAATGACAAAATTATTTCCGGCCAAGCTACGGTTGGTCTAGAGATCTTAAATCAAACTGACAAACCAGTTGACTATTTAATCATACCAATAGGTGGCGGAGGACTTATTGCCGGCATTATTAGTTTGTTTAAAATCAAAAGCCCTACAACTAAAATCATAGGTGTTGAACCAGAGAATGCTGATGCCATGAATCAATCGATTCAAAATAATAAATTAATTAAATTAAAAAACATTGATACCTTCGTCGATGGCGCAGCCGTCAAGCAAGTCGGGCAAAAAACATTCAAAATCGCTAAGTCTAATATTGAAAAAATAATAATTGTTTCACCAAACCACTTAAGTCACGAGATAAGTGAACTTTATCAGGAAGAAGGAATTATTGCAGAGCCGGCCGGTGCATTAAGTGTGGCGGCTTTAGAATCGATTAAACAAGAAATAAAAGATAAAAATGTAGTTTGCATCATTAGTGGTGGCAATAATGACATCAACCGATACAAAGAGATTATTGATAAGAGCTTAAAGCATCGGGGGTTAATACACCATTACAAGATTAGTTCATTGTCTAACCTCGAAAAGTTGGAGCTGTATCTTGAGAAAGAGATTAATAATCATGCTCAAATTAACATCGAAAAGATTAATTATAATAATTTAACTGTCGACATTTCAATAAGCTATAAATCAAAAAACGATCTCCAAGCAGCCGAAAATTTTCTAAAAAAAATAAGTTAAAATATTTTACAACACAATTTTTTTGATATATTTAAAAATTGTTTTATATAATACAAATTAATTAGCCAAAACGGAGATTTAAAAATATGTCGCAGTCAATGGGCGAGTCTTTTGCTAGTGATAATAATTCTTTCGATACAGAAATAATACGAATGGCTGACGACATATTTACTTACGATAAAAACGATCCTACTAGAGCACTCAACTATTTAGATGAAGTCGAAACAATGTCGGCTGAATTACCAAAACCTCACCTCGAAGTTGCTGCCAGAAGACTATTCCGCCAACTAATTGAAAGTGAAGCTCAGATTATTCCAATCGGGCAAGCCCATTTTATAAAGAATATAAAACCAAAAACAATCAAAAGAAGGCCAAAGCATTTCGGAGTTTAAAAACTGTTTTGAAGATTACTCAATGCCGAAGCATCGGAGTTAGTTGAGCTCAAGTTGAGTTGATTCAAATAGCTAGAAGCCTTAGTTAAATCATTCAGTGTCTTTATATCAGGTACCGAAGAAAGGCTGGCGCCGGAAACGTGATTTACAGAGATTGAGGTTTTATGGTTTTTTTGCCAAATTACTAGCCCGACTAAAAGTACTATTAATATTGAAATCAAACCAATTAAATACTGCCGCTGTTTTTTCGAGATAGATTTTCTTACCATTTAATTTTAACCCTTAATTGAAATATTATTTACTTTAGTGATTACTAAAATTAGGTTGTTAATTGATGTTCTAAACGAAACAAGATCATTAATCTCATTTTTTAAGTAAGTCTGAAAATTTATAAGTGCAAGTTTAGGATTATTTGAACTACAAGAAAAAACGCTAGTTGAACTAAGACTAGTGAAGTCGCTGTAGGCTTTTGTTTGATTTAACCCTATCTGATAAATTAGTTGGCTATAGTTAGTGACAGGTTTACTCTTTTGATTATACAAACTTTCAATCCTAAGAGTCAGAGACGTCATTACACTTAGTTGGTTTTGTTCGCTGCTGACAATTTTAGTTGTTATTTGATTAATTATTGACTGTTTAGTTTTACATATCGTGGCTTCAGATGCAGATAGGCCGGTCTGACTGTTAATAGAATTGCTGCTCTTATTAACGGTAGAATAATTATTGACCACCGGCTGTTGATTAGAGTATTTACTGTTAGATAGTCCGCTAACAACCGAAAGTCCACTCAATAATGCAATAACAATTACCGACAAAAATAAATTTAAACTTTTAAGAATCTGATTAATTAACATAACTATTATCTATTAATTGTAGTCCAATTTAATAACTTATGCCATCAAAAAATAGAGTAGCAAAAACTACTCTATTTGATGTCACCGAAGACAATCTGGAACTAAAATCCGGAAGTTTGGGAAGTTAGTTGTGAACTATCAGTGCTACCGGCTGTCACACTAGTTTGATTTAGTGCCTGCATAGCGCTTGTTAAGTCCGAAGAACTATTAACTTGTGGTGCTACTGGAACAGTCGTGAGATTAGCGGCATTAGTAGTCGAAGTCGTCGAACTACTAACAGAAGAAGATGGGGTAGCTATTTTACTCTTGTTACTCCAAACATAGTAACCTACTCCAGCTATTGCAGCGACTATTACTATAACAACCAATAACTCAACTCCGGCAAAACCTGACTGAGATTTTTTAAAAGATTTCATTTTAATTTCCTCCTGTTGTTGAAGTTGTGCTTCCAGCATTAGTCGAGACAGTTACTCCGTTAGCCGATGCTACTCCTACGATTAGATTTTTAACCGAAGTTCTAAAATTTTGTAAATCGCTGATTTCCAACTTTAGGTAACCTTGAAAAGCTGTTACCGTACCTTTTGGATCGGAAGAGCTACAACTAAAATTAGAGTTTGTTTTTAAGGTTGAGAAATCAGTTTGAGCCTGAGCCTGAGCGGCATTAACATCAGCAACTAATGTTGGGTAGTTAGCAAATGTTTTACCCGACTTTGTGTAAAAAGCTTCAACTCTAGTAGCGATTGTACTAAAAAGATTTAGCTGATTTTGGGCTCTTGTTTGTATTCTTGTCATAATAGTATCAATGGCAGCTTCTCTGTTTTGACAAGATTTAAGCTTTGCTGCTGCTATTTTCGCTTGTGCGTTAGACTGGGCATTGGTAGCTTGAGATGGTACATTCGTGGCCGATCCTGTATTAACAGTACTCGTAGGAGTTACTGGTGCAGGCGTCGTAGCATGAGCTGGTAAACCCATCACACTTGAGCTAAGTACGACCACAAAAGCCAGTACTCCTCCAGTAAAACTTAAGTTTTTAATTTTTTTGATCATCGATAATTATTCCTTTTTTAAATTATTAGATAATAGCCTAATTATTACGCTTACGGTTTAAGTAGTCAAGTGGCGCCTAATTATCTAGAACTGGATTGGTATTGTCAAAGAGTCAGCGTTTTGACTAAGCCCCGATGGATTGTCGTTATAAAGAACAATTGATCCATTGCCAGAATAATTTCCTGAATAGGTCAATTGAGACGAAAACGGCACCAAATTATTCGTCATCCAATCTCCAAGAACATGTGCCGAGATACTGGCAATTTCCCTGCCAGTACTATCGAGCAATTTTATGGGAAAATTAGCCTCAAATGACCAGCTACCAGGAACTTCTCCAATAACAGCGACTGGACTAGCTACTTTAGTGTCTTTTGATGGAGTAAATATCAGGACCTCAACTCCTTTAAGCGATGTATAACTATATCCAGAACAATTGATTACATTATCGATAGCATTGCTGCTTGTGGGACAATATTTCGCTAACTGATTAGTTAAATCAACAATCTGAGAATTAAGACCTCTAACCTGACTATTTAAATTACTGATTTTGGTATTTAGATTAGAAACTTTACTGTGTTGCCAATTATATGTTAAAAAAATACCTGCTAATAACAAAATAAGAGTTAAAACATAATATAGTATTTTTTGTGATAAATCTCGTTTCATAATTTAAATTTATACTAAATAAACAGCCTTGTCTGTGATTTGTATTAAGCAAAATAGATTTATCAAGATATAATTAGGCATATGAACAAAAAAATCTTAATTATTATTTTGATACTGGTTTTTGGACTGGGTGGTTGGTTGATCTACAATAATACTAAAAAAATATCGCCGCCGAATTCAACCTCAACTCCCATGAATAACTCTAATACAAAAACATTAGACTATTCTCATCAAGGATTAACTACAGTAGGGCCGAACATATACAATCAGACAGATGCAGTTGAGTTAATATTGTCATACAACAGTTTGACTACGTTGCCATCTCAGCTTGGTAATATGAATAAACTAGAGGTATTAAAAATAGACCATAATCAATTGCAAGGTTCTCTAATAGCTGAAATACGAAAAATGCCACTACAAACCCTAGATGTTAGCTATAACGATATGACAGGTATACCGGCTGAAATCGGACAACTAAGTCAATTGCAAACCCTCAATTATAGTTACAATAAAATAAATACGCTTCCCAATGAAATTGCTAACCTAAAACAGTTAAAATCACTTAACCTAACCGGCAACCCATTATCCGTTAATCAGATTTCACTCCTAAAAACAGAGTTACCAAATACTACAATAATTTTCTAGCTCGATCGCTTACGTTCAAGCCAAGAGATACGATTATTATCCAATCGGTTGGTTGTATTTTTTAGCCATAGTATCGATATCCGGCAATCCGAATCGCTTGCTCCATAGCTCAAATTTTTTGGCTTGCAGCGGTAATTCTCTTTTAAGATTATTGAGAAAAGTGTCATAAGAATTAAAAGTAGGATGTTTTGAATGAAATCGATCGGCGTAACACAACAACTCAGCTTCTAATGTTTTGGGTTCATAATCATGTTCCGGTAAATACCAGGGTTTATCTATAATTTCTTGTTTAGTTAAGCCCAATAAAACATGCGTAGAAATAATATCGGTTATTCTCGAATCAATGCCATCATCTTCCAATAATTTTGCTCCGAGTATGGCGTGTTGAGGATATAATCTACTGTTTAAATTATTACCTTCATCATCAAAAAATGCGTAACTACCGATATCGTGAAGCAAGCAAGCTACACTAAGCAATTCTTTATTCACTTGATCGGATATATTGTCAGCGCACCACAATGCTATCTCAGTTACTATACTGCAGTGTCCATATACAAGCTCATAGACTTTATCGTTGGGAGAATATTTACGATGAAGCCTCTTAATGTACTGCACATCAGGAAAATTTATCATATACAAATTTTAACAAATAAGTTGTCAAGTTCAGCTTCTAACTTTTAATAAACATTCATTGATACCGGTTAGCCAACCACCAGTAAAATAGTCTTCAGCCGTAAAAGTCAGTACATCAACCCATTCCTTCTTTAGGCATAACATAAAAGTTCCTAGTGCACCAGGAACTAGGAACTTTTTTAAAATCTACCAAGTTGGTGACCCTAAGGCACTCGATTTATAAGGAAATTGTAGTAGAGATTATCAGATGGATAGCTGTTTTGAGAAATATCAAGTGGGACCGTCAAGCCCTAACGACAGCTAATTGAGTGTTGTTTCGCAGTTTAGCTTTTATATATAACGTTGCGAAGCTGCGAAGCTAAACTTTAATGCTTAAGAAACCTTAAATAGAAAGAAATGTATATCATCACAATCCCAATATTCGATAATAACCTTTCCCAAAAGTGCTGTCTGAAGAATAGTATATCTACAGCTACTACTGTCACCACCATAGCTATTAGATAAATTGCGATAGTCGCATTCTTAGTCATTTTCGGTTAATCCTTACTAAAAAGTCGCACTAATTCTTCCGGGTTATCGCAACCAAAGAGTAGTTCGCTGTACTTGCTATTATCCAATGTTATTCTTATGCCTCGTTTTTGGTTGTGATGAACAGCTATGAATGCCGGTTTGTCTTTCAGTCCACCATTTAGAAATACTCCTACTGCGGACTCTCCCGGCAGGTACAAACCATATAACTTAGCATGGTTCGGCTGAAGTCCATGCACTTCTTTTATTGGGTTTTCTACGACTTCTACTTTTTGTACTGATTCTAGCGGTACTTCAAATCCACCTCGAATAGTTTCAATCTTTTCTATATCTGATAGTTTTATAACTAATTTATCGTCTTGCTTGCTTATAGTTGCCATAGTGTAAGTATACGTAAAGATTTAATAATTCAGATATGTAAAAAGATAATCTTCCTATATTTTCCCTGAAAGGAAGTAATACATGATAGCTAGGGGTTCTATAAGGACGTAGTTGCTGAGATGGGTACAAGTAGAGTTCTCGTCGGGAGATAATGTGTAGTTATAGTGCAGCTTTGAAGCTACCAGTCCAGCTCTAGCGTTGGTTGGGGGGTCAGTAACAATAATAGCTGAGTGCAGCCCTGCTTTCTTCCGTGCTTTTTGTGAGAAAAGTAGATTCTGATAAGTTGAAGTAGATTTGTTCTCTAGTAGTATAGCTGAAGCTGGGATACCGTCTTTTATAGCGATTGTTTTCATTGTTTCGGCTTCATTAACGTTGTCCGATGTATCAGTTCCACCAGACATAACTATTTTAGATGCATAGTGGTCCTTGTAGAGAGATACTGCATGGTCAATTCGAGATTCCAGACAAACATTGTAATGAGGTGTTAATTTAGGACGATGTTGGCATATAGCACCAAAGCATGACGTACCGCCCATAGCTGCTTCGCCTAAGACAACGATAGCGTCTGACTTGACTGGATTGTTTTGTTTTGCCATGTGGTAGATATAGATTACTAGTCCACCATATATGAGCAGTAATACTGCAACAACTACCGAAAGTGTGATAATGATTTTCTTTTTCATAGTTATATTATCTGTTTCATTGTTGCTAATTATAACTTAAATGGTTGCCCGTAATTTCAGTTCCGCAGTTGAGTGTTTCTATATAGTAAATACAAAACTGCAGAGATTAAAATAGATTATTAATTTCTAAAATTGTAAGAGTTATGAGATTTGCATTGTAGGCACTATCTAGTTTTTGGATTCTCGCTCCTTAACACTTGCATCCAATCTAAGTTTCTTCTCCCTAAGCTCTTTCCGCTCAAAAGCATGTTGCTTTTCTATTTCAGCCTTGCGTTCTTCAAACGTCATATTATTACGTCTATAGTTTTCTTCTCTGGTTTGGCGTAGCCGTATCTTATAAGCAGGGTAATCTTCTCCCCAATTTTTA
>JAJXVX010000007.1 GCA_021781915.1 bacterium | reverse complement strand
GCCCTTTATAGAATTGGCTGCTGAAGAAATTCCGCCAATAATATTAACTGGTTGGTTTACGAAATTACTGTAGGCGGATTTCAGCGAGTTACTAGCCGCTATATCGCTATTCAAAGTTGTTAAGGCTTTCTGCTGTAAACCAATAACCTTAGCTTGATAATTATATCTAGCTAACAATATCTTGACTGAAAATAGGAAGAATAGGGATAGAAAAATACCTAAACCAAGAAATATGACTATTTGATTAGTATACTTTTTTATTCGGAAATCTTTGATTGATTGATAAGCCATACGTTTATTTCTTCTACTTCACTTGTGTTACATTACTGGTTGATTTGAAAATATCGGTTGGTTGATCAATTATAGATCTGGTAGTGACTTGAGTTGGAACTTGTAGATTGATGGTTTCGGAATTAGAAAAAATAGTAGGGTCAAAATTAAAATCAATCGTATAATTTGCTGGGCTAGTTGTGTTAGTACTGTTATAAGAAAAAGTGTTAAGAACAACACTTGAAAAAGCTGGTTGAGGACTAGGCGAGGACTGAGAGGCAGTATATTTTGTAAATTTTAATGTATCCACAAACTGATTAACTGTCGCCAAGCTATCTGCTGCACCGGTAATCGACATTGTGTTTTGAGTAAAATCAACACTCATAGAAGAAATCGTAGCACTTGTCGGTGTAACTTGATTAATATACGCGAACAATCGGCTTGATTTTGGTAGATTAGACTCAACTTGAGGTAAACTGCTAAGTTGATTTTGGATAGTCAGTATTTTATTCAAATTTGAATTACCGGACAAAAAACTGCTCTTTGTTCTAACAATATTATCCAGGTTATTTAAGCTAGAGTTTTGAATAAAGGAAACATAGACAAAAAGATTTAAGAATATAACGAACGACACTCCGGTCACAATAGACGAAATGAGTATAACACTATCTCTGAGACGCTGAATTTTTAGATACTCTTTTTTAACCGGAGGAATGAGATTAAACTGTATCATTCGTTTCTCTCCGCCAGACCAACCGCAACAGAAAACTGATTTGAAATCGCCATTAAGTCGGGCCTTAATGTTGGATCATAATTAACGTTTAGCCAGGCATCAGCTATTTCTACTCCAATGCCGAATCGATTAGCAACGAAAAGCGGAAACTCAGGTAAGATAGCGCCTGTGCCAGCGACGACAATTTTATTAATTCTATCTTTATACCTAGAGTTAAAAAACTTTATCGATTTATCAATTTCCACCATTAAATTCTCAACTGATCCTATGACTGATTGATAAATCTGGCCTTCAAGCTTATCTTTAGCCATTCCGAACTTATATAGAAATTGTTCGGACTGCTCAATTTCACTATTTAGGCTCTGAGCAACTGATTTTACGAAGGTATCGGCACCTATTGGAATAGATCTAGATAACCGTAAATTATTTTGAATTATTATAACAAGATCAGTGTATCGGTTACCAATATCAACAATCATAACTACATCTTGACTGTTTGGGCTTACCAATGATCTTGATATAGCCAGAACATCCGGCTCAAAAGCTATTACGTTTAAACCGGCTGCTTCAATTAACTCAAGCTGGGCAGTGGCATAGTTCTTGGCAGTCGATGAAATCAAAAGTTCGGACTTTGTTACGTCATTTGGTGAATCGCCAAGTATGGACCAATCTATAATAGAATCTTCAATTGGAGTCGGTATAAAAGCGTCTGCTTGGAACTCAATTGATTTTTTCATCTCGGAAGATTTTAGTTTATCTACATCTACAATTGCAGTAAATACTCTATTAGATGACAAGCCTACTGCGACATTTTTAGTATTCATGTTCGCTTTAGCTATCAAGTCTTTGATAATTCCCGATAACTGATCTCTGTCGGCCTTACCTTCACTAAAAATTATTTTACTATCTACCGGAACATGAGCATATTTAACAAGTGTCTTCTTTGCTCCACTCGGACCACTATCAAGCTGAACTAACCTAATACCATTAGTACCTATATCTAGCCCAAAGAATTTTTTATTATTTCGCATCTATATAATCAGTTTTTATCTTTTATTTGATTATAGCATAAGCTCTTTAAAGCTAATGGATATTTATGGAGTTATAATTGGAGCTAAACTTGTAACAGATTGAACCACTGGGGTACTTTGGTTTTGATAAAGTCCTTGAAAATCATTCGGAGTCAACCATGATAGTGGAGAATAATTGAAGATTTCAGCTGCATCAGATGTAGTTTGATTATAAGAGGATTTACCAGTGTCATTTATATTATATGGCACATAGGTATATCCGCCGCCATAACAAAAATACCAGTATATATAACGATAGCCAATCCAAATGTTATACCATCGGCAAGTCGGAGGAGTATAAACCCAGGTTCCGCCGTGCGATCCGCTTGAATCGCTTAGTGGAGGTGTTGATTCATACAAAGAATCATATGTTCTATCGAACTTAATCTGATTAGCTTCAAGTACACCATTTACTACAAGTTGATTACCACATGTACTGCCACTTGGCTGTCTTATGTCATTAAACATATTGTTACTAGGAGACGGTAGACTACCTCCAATAACACAATCATTTATATTACCAGTAGTCATATATGATCCAGCGATTTGAGTTACATTGTTGGCTATATTAATGTTTCCTCCGTTACCAACCACTACTTCTAACGACGGAATATAGCTAGGGTTATCTGACATCCCGCCCGGCATAGTAATTGAAAAATCTGAGTTTACATTGAAATTTCCTGTACCAAAGAAAATAACGTGACCACCTGGACCAATATTTAAATTAGATGGCATAGTATATGAACCATTACCGTAGTTCACTATGCATGGTGAATCGATCACACCATTCAAATTACAACCATTCCCTCCGCCGTAAACCGAGCTTAACTGATTATATAGCTGTTGGGTTTGAGAAGAAGATACCGTTGGAGGAGTCGGGTTTGAACAAAACTGACCGCCATAGTTTGAGCCAAAGACATTGTTCGAAAAAATAAGACCATTAGGGGCTACATTAGATGTATTTTGCCCACTAGCAAACCCATCAACTAACCCGCCGGTTATTACGGCTAATGTTGAGCCAGAGCCGTAATACTGTCCACTGTTCTGATTCCAGGTATAGACATTTGAAGCCGAGCAAGCATTGTTTGTTTGTCCGAAGCCAGCCAATACATCTCCACCATTAACATTAATGTAAGGTTTTGTGTAAACATTTTGTGTTTGATATGGTCCATAAGGAATAGATGCGGAATTCGATACTGAAAAAGTTCCATAGGCCGATGTTTCTGTCAAATTTCCCTGCTGATAATTTACGTTACCATTGAAAACGGCATAGTCTCCAGCAACAAAATCGGCATCATTATCATCATCTGTTGTTATCGAACAACTAAGGGATGCATTTTGAAGATTTGAATTACCGATTCCCGGACCTATGAAAGTTGAAAGAGTTTGGTTAGGGTTACATATGTTTCCTAGATAAGAATTATTTCCTGAAGCAAATTGGTGATATTTATCGGCTGGACCATTAGCATTCACCCCAGAGAGTTGAGTGTCTTGCCTAAAACCATCACCCGGAAACGGATCTCCCGGAGGTATATCAAAATAATATTGAAGCGGTAAAAGTAGATTGGCTGTATTGGGGTACTCATAATTAACCGCACCGTTGAGTTGTAAAGACGCAGATGCACCATTTATAGGCAACAAGGTAAAAATTCGGCCGTAACAAGGTGTCATTTGTTGGCCTAGAGTAGATGTTGGCTGATTAATAGTTTGCGTACTTCCTGCGCTCCAAGAATATATAGTTGTTGCGGTGTAGATACACGTTGTGCCGTTCAAATAACCTCCATATGGGCAAGAGTAATATGGCGGATTCCAAATTGGTGTCGTGGTATTACCGCTTGCATTAAAACAGCCACCATTATAATAATAGTAAGGCCAAGGACAAGTGTAGTATCCGGGGTTTAGTGTAGCCGAATAAGTGCAGTTAGTTCCTGAAAGTGAACCTCCGCTTGGACAGTAGGTTGTGACATACTGGGGCGTCCAAACGGTCTGTTGATAAATATTATTATAATTTACTTGTGGCTGATTGTAGTCATAAGGGTAAGCCTGAACATACGGCAGATAATTTAAGGTTACGCTTCCGGACGCAGAAGCTGATGTTTGAGGCGAACCATCACTCTCGGAAATTTTTGTTGGCAAAACCTGACTACCACCAATACTTGCGTCTTGAAGACTAGTCTCCTTAACTCCTTGGGGGGTATACTGATAATAGAGTCCTGGGTAAGGCGAAGTAGCCGATTGATATGTATACGTTGATTGGGCTGAGCTATAGCTTGGTCCCGTGTAAGGCATAGGTACAAAGATGCTTGAAAAATTTGGAAAACCGGGACATGAATTTGAGGTTGGAGGTGGTGGTGGTTTCTTATTTACCGTAACCTTAATATTGACACTCCACTGGTTAGTGGGACAATTATAGTATGGAAAAGAACCCGACACCTTTTGTCCGCCATTAACACAATAGGCATTATTGATACTTGTATCATGAAAATAATTTATAGCCACAAAGCTTATTGTGATTGTGAAATTAGAAGTTATAGGATTTTTTGGCGTGAAACTGAATGGGTCATATATAAACCAGTACTTAGTACCACTGTTAGAAGGTAGAATTAAACTACTCGTAATAGGCATTCCACTAAAAGTTCCCGGAACACTGGAACTTACGCCAACGACATTAATCTCAGTTTGAGTAGCCACAGCTGTCGCAATGGGACCATCTTTAGGGTTAGTTAGCCTATAATAAGCATTATTCGAAGTACTATCATGACATACAAGATCACTGAAACTAAGTTTCAAAGGAACAGTCTGAACGCTACCAGAATTAACTGTTAAGGTGTCATTTTGAAATGAATTCAGTGTTGAGGTACTTTGATTTACCGATATCCAACCCGCCTCAGCCGGATTAGTTGTAGTTGAACAAGTAGACTGTGGATAATTATCATACCAAGAGAAATAGTTTTGTATGGAAGATGGATAATAGGACGTAGTTCCGATACCATATAAAGTTTGTGGATTTGAGGCAAAAACTTTTAACCCATGAGAATTTAAAAAAATAAGAATAGTAAGTGTTGCTAAAACAATAGTAGCATAACTCTTAAAAACAGAGGACTTATTTTTATTATTTTTAATAAGGGGAAGCATTACCATTAATAATATACCATTATTATATAAAAAAAATATAGATTCGAGATAGTGTAAAAAATCATTATTAAGTTAAAATATATAGACACAATGAAAAGTCTAAAAATTGGTATTGTTGGGCTTCCAAATGTTGGTAAATCTAGTTTATTTAATTCACTGACAAAGAACGATATTTTGGTCGCTAATTACCCTTTCGCAACTATTGAGCCGAATACTGGAATAGTATCAGTTCCTGATTACAGGCTTCAAAAACTTAAAGAGTTCTACGATTCTGAAAAAATTGTTCCAGCTGTTGTTGAGTTTTTTGATATTGCAGGTCTTGTTGAAGGAGCCAGTAAAGGCGAAGGACTGGGCAATAAATTCTTAAGTCACATAAGGGAGACTAGTTTAATAATTCATGTTGTGAGGGCTTTTAAAGACACCAACGTAACTCATGTAATGGACGAGGTAAACCCAAAAAAAGATATCGAAACTATCAACACTGAATTAGTACTTGCAGATCTGGAATCGTTAACCAGACAGATGGCTAAATTTGAAAAAGAAGTAAAATCAAACCCAAAAGAAAAAGATTTTTTTGATTACTGCAAACACTTAAAATCAGTACTTGAAAATAATCAACCGCTCTGGGAAATCAAGGAAAAAAATGATGACTTCCTTAAAAGATTATCTCTTTTAACTTCAAAACCTGTCATATACGTCTTTAATTTAGATGAGGAAGATTTAACTAACTACGCTATGCAAGATGATCTTAGAAAGATTGTCGAACCATCTCAATCATTATTTCTATCAGCAAAATTAGAAAATGATTTAAAGAATATGCCTGAAGAAGACCAGATTGAACTCTTATCGATGTATGGTCAAGATGAATCTGGATTAAATAAATTAATTACAACCGCTTACGATTATTTAAATCTCCAAAGCTTTTTAACTGCTGGGAAGAAAGAAGTTAGGGCTTGGACAATTGTAAAAGGAACGACTGCCCCAGAGGCAGCTGGAGAAATTCATGGAGATATTGAAAGAGGTTTTATTGCAGCAGAAATCATTAGATTCGAAGAATTGATGAAATTTGACTCATTTCAAGATGCCAAGAAGGCCGGAAAAGTTCGACTTGAAGGAAAGTCTTACATAATGCAGGATAGTGATATTGTCGATTTTAAATTTAACGTTTAGATTAAATTCTGCTTTGATCAGCAAAGATAATTTTACCTATAAAATACGATGCTCTAATTCTTTTTTCTTTATCCAAAATTACGCTAGATTTAGAATGAATAAAATTTTTAGCATGCACTATTTCTCTCTTAGCCATATCAATAAGTTGTTGGTTTGATTGATGGGAATAAGTCTCCGGTTCATTTATTTGTTCATTGGTATTTTGATTACTTCTAAGCTGACTGCTAAGTTCATTTAGGGTTTGATCCTGAGCTTTAAGATAAGTAGATAACCTATGATTTATGCCCTCCAGGTGTTTGCTCTGTTGATCGATTTGAATGGTTTCATTTTTTTTGGACTCAGTAATGAAAACTTGAATATAGTTAACGAGTTTTCTGAGTCTTACCTTATTTAAACTACTAAATTTTAAGTTTTTCAATCCAGAGTTAACATTTAGATAGGCTGCTATGAGGCGATAACTGTAATCGATTTGGTTTATTTTATCAAAACGCATATCTTCAATTGTTAAAAATTGCAGGACTTTTTTATCAATCAATAGTAATCGTTCATTTGTTACAACCAAAAATGCACCACCACCTTCGTAGTTGCCGCTAACACACTCAACAATTTCCTCGGAAGGCATTAAAATATTGGCGAGCTCATTAATTTCAGGGTTAACCCAGAAATGGCGCCTGTAACCTATGGTGTCGAGCTGCTGATTCACATATTCTATGCTTACCATAAAACCCTCCGTTATATCTAAATTATAAGTTTTAAACTAAATTAAAGCTGTAGTTTTAATCACTGATACAGCGAGTTATTTATCACAAAAATGTAGACATTTATTTTTATCTAAATCATAATGTAGATATGGTATCGACCAACATACAAAAGGCCGAACTGGTGGAGGTCTTTAAAGACGTTGGAAAAAAACAAACATGGCAGAAAAATGATTACATAATTGGCCCTAATCAACAACCCCCGGGTGTGTTTTATATAGATGAAGGCGTCGTTAAAGCCTACGACCTTACAAAATATAATGAAGAGAATCTATTAATAATTAGAAAACCTAACGAAATATTTCCTTTAATCTGGGCGATTACCGGAGAAGAAAGAAGTGTCATCTATCAGGCTCTGGAAAAGACAGTGACCTGGAAAGTAGAAAGATTACAGTTTTTATCCTTGATTGAAAAACACAAATCAATAATGTCTCCTATACTAGATATGACAGTAGAAATGTACAGACTCCATAGCGAAAGAATATTAAATCTTGAATACAGAACTGTTCGGGAAAGAATAATCTCCTTCCTGTTCACGATGTCCAGACGATTTGGTGTTCAAACAGACGAAGGTATAAAGATAGAACTTCCGTTGAGACATCAAGATATAGCGAGCTCAGTTAACTCATCGAGAGAGACTACATCAAGAGAAATAGGTGCACTAACCAAAAAAGGCTTGATTGAGCACAAAAGATCTTATATTTTACTCAAAAATCCGGCAGAATTACAAAAATATATTAACTAAACTATTTCCAATTTAAGATTACATTCTGAATTATTGTATTTATTCTTTTTTGGGAAGGGATTTTATTTTGATCAAAATACCTATTCAAATCTGAATCATAATCATCACTAACCCAGAGACAGAAAATTTTATCAGCCATAACATGTATCCAATCAACTGCCTTAACGTCTGAAATGGGGGTTGCTACAATTAAACTACTGATTTTAATTGGCTTTAAATATTCGTAGGCCATGTCCAGAAGAGTCGTTCCATTAATACTGTCACTTACCAAAATTACATTGCGATGTTCTATCATCGATTTATTAGTTAACTCAGTCCTACCAACATCAGAAGTCATTTCTCTTAGCTTAGTTATCTTTTCTTCTTCAATTACTCCGCGAAACTCATCAATCATTTCTCTGGAATCTGTTGAAGATACGTCGCTATTAATCACAAAGTTGCCATTAAAAGCTATACTTCCAATTGAAACAGGTTCTCTGGGTAAAAAAATCTCCTTAATCGGTAACATCAAGATGGCACAATGAATCTTTTGGGCAATTTGAGCACCAACCACTACGCCACCCCGGTTTAATGCCAATACCACGCAGTCCTCGTATCTATATAAGGGTTCAATTTGCCGAGCAAGCAATCGACCGGCGTGTATTCGACTAGAAAAATGCATATGTTAATATTCTACCTAAAATATTAAATTTTTTTGAGTAAATAGAATTTTTCCAGGTTCCCTTTTTTCCCAGGCACATCGGAATCAACTTTATTAATGATTTTAAAGAGTGGTTTAATATCTTCTTCTAAATCCTTAAATATTTGACGTCTAATTTGATTGTTCTTTATAACCCCTGCACTAGTCAGGTTTTCTCTATATGTCTCAAACTGAGGTTTTGCCATTAGACAGATTAGTGTGGTCTTAACGGATAAATTATAGACCGACTTGGCAATGTTTCTAAAAGATATAAAAGAAACATCGATTAGGATAATATCGATTTCATAATCAGTCCTAAAATCCCTTATGTCGGTCTTCTCATGCAACTCTACTCTTTCATCTAAACGCAATGAAGGATCGAGTTGATTTGTGCCTACATCTACCGCCAATACTCTTTTAGCTCCATTATTAACGGCAAACTCAGTGAATCCACCCGTACTGCTACCAACATCAAGCACGGTTTTATTCTTAAAATCTAGCTTGAAATGATTATTGGCTGATTCAAGCTTTAGTGCTCCTCTACCGACATACTGATTTTCTTTTATTAACGAAACAACCTGCTTATCGCTTACCAGATAACCAGGCTTAGTAATAATTTTATCGTCGATTTTAGCATAGCCTAACTTAATATAGGAAAGTGCTTGAGACCTAGATCTAACCAATCCTAGGCTGACTAGTTTTTGATCAAGCCTAACGGTTTGCATTGGATTAAGCCTAGCTCTTCACTCTTTCTCGGTATAGATAGGTAGAAGTATCAACAGATATAATATCGCCAATTTTAATAAAGATAGGTACTTTAATGACAAGGTCAGTTTCTAAAGTCGCATCTTTTGTAATCGAAGAGCTAGTATCGCCTTTAACGGCGGTTTCCGTGTATGTAACTAGAAGATCAACATTTTTGGGAAGTTCAATGTTGATTGGATTATTATCTAAAAACTGTAACTGAACTTCATCTCCGGCTTTCAAAAAGTCTGTGGCATCTCCAACTAAATCTTTCGAAAGTTCAAATTGTTCAAAAGTAGCATTATTCATAAAATAGTACTTTTCACCGGCCTCATATAGATAACTAACCGTCATATTGGTAATATCAGCCATTTCAAGCTGTTCATTGCCCTTAAAAGTTTTCTCTAGAACTTTTCCGTCGATCAAACTTTTAATTTTTACGTTAACTATAGACCCGCCTCGGCCCATTACTTTTTGATTATAATTAATCACTTTAAAGGGTTGGTTGTCTATTTTAAAAATAATCCCTTTTTTTAAATCTGTAATACCTAGTATCATTTTACTGCTCCGTTATATTCGTCTATTAAATCATCCATTTTACCTAATATTTCATTCAATTGTTTTTGATCAATCTCTCCCAACAAAAACGATGAGTTAAGCAGTTGTTTCAAACCATTCGAATACTTTTCAATATTGTCTGTCTTGGAGTTTTTAAAAGATTCGACCAATTTATGTAGTTGGTCTCTAATTTTATAACTCAAAACATCGTTTGAACGATTACCACCAAAAGAATAGATAAGATTAGAGTTATCGGTTTTAATGAGATTAAACTTATCAACTAAATGCAAAAATTCATTCAAACTATTAATGAATTTTTTCCTGGACATTTGGTATTCTAGTTATTGCTAACAAAAGGTAATAAAGCTATATGCCTAGCTCTTTTAATAGCAACTGCCAGATGTCGTTGTTGGCTTTCAGTTAGTCCAGTTTTTTTACGATTTTCAATCTGTCCGTATGTATTTATATATCTTTGTAATGTTTTGAAGTCTTTGTAATCAAAGAATGCGACTTCTGAAGAATGTTTGAATATCTTCGCCATAGTTTCTCCTAAAAAATTAAATGGTTAACGCTAAAATGGAATATCGTCTAAATTAATCGGTTCATCGTCTATTTCGTCGGCGGATGCAACCTTATCTTTTGTTTTAGTTGATTTCTTTGTCTCTGCTGGTTCGGTTGAGTCATTCGGGTTACTTACATTGCCATCGCTGGAATCATTGGATCTCGAATCTAAGAATGTTACGTCTGAAGCTAAAACCTCAACCTTACTTCTCTTTTGACCATCTTGTTCCCAATTTCTGCTCTGCAATCGGCCTTGGACTAAACAACGACGGCCTTTGGATAGGTATTGGCTGACTCTTTCAGCTAAAGGTCCCCAGGCAACAATATCAACGTAATCAGTTGCTTCTTGCCATTCACCGCTACTATCCTTATAGCTTCGATTAAGTGCTAAACTAAAACTAGTAACACTTTGTCCTGATGGAGTCTCTCTTAATTCTGGGTCTCTAGTTAAGTTTCCCATTAAAGTGACTTGGTTTAAACTACGTGCCATGTGGCATCCTCCTTATAAGACATATGTCTTTAAATTAATTGTTAATATTTTTAAATTACTACTAAGGTCTAAGTTCTGTCAAATTTTATTCTTCAGTTGACTGCTTAGACTCTTCACTGCTGGTTTCGGAAGAAATTTTCTTCTCTTTTTTAAGTTGCTCAGCTTTCGCCATTGCCTTGAAGTCGGGTTTGATTATCGAAAATCTGATTACTTCGTCAGTAATATTCAGGGTTGTTTCAACTTGCTTAATGTTCTTTGGGTCAAAATTTACTTGATAAAACACATAAAGTGCATGATCATGGTTTTTAATCTTATAGGCAAGTTTTTTCTTTCCCCAATTGTCCTTTGATATGACCTCACCTTTATTAGTTGAAAAAATCTTGAGGACTCTTTCTTCGGCCTTCGATAAATCAACCTCTAGGCCAGGGTCATACAATACGGCAATTTCGTATTGATTCATTACTATAAACCTTTCTTTGGATTAACAGCCCGTACGCATAAGAAGCCACGAGCTAAAAATTTGATAATTATTTTATTATACTAAAATTTAAGGGTTTTGTACAGATATAGCCTAAACTTCGCCAGCCTCATTTAATTCAGATAATTTGCTATCTTCACTTGGCAAATCCCGATTAAAAACCTCGTCCAAACTACTAACTAATACTTCTCTTGGCCTGGAGCCGTCTTGAGGGCCTATAATACCCTGGTCTTCCATAGTTTCCATTATTCTGGCCGCTCTGCCATATCCAATTCTAAGCCTTCTCTGCAGTAAACTAGTACTGGCTTTTCTATTTTCTATTACGACAGCAACAGCATCTCGCCACATTGAATCTTCGTCATCCCCCGAGGTACCGCTATAATCAGCAATTTGTCCGCCTTTGTTTAAATGAACTGGTTGAGAGACGATCTCATCGTCATAGGATGGTGGTTGCTGTAATCTTATAAACTCTGTCACTCGAGTTGTTTCTTGGTCTTCTATTAAAGCCGCTTGAATTCTTTTTGGTTTATTCATTTCCGAAGTAAGAAGTAGCATGTCTCCTCTTCCAAGTAGTTTTTCTGCACCTATTTGATCGATGATAGTTCTGGAATCAACTTGCGATGCAACTGTAAAAGCAATTCTAGCTGGGACGTTTGCTTTAATAAGACCAGTAATAACATCGACACTAGGACGCTGGGTAGCAAGAACTAAATGAATACCAGCCGCACGAGCCTTTTGAGCTAATCTGACTACCAAAGCTTCAACCTCTCTAGCAGCCATCATCATTAGATCGGCTAATTCGTCTATAACTATAACTATATAAGGCATACCAGACTCTTCTTTAAGATTGTTGTACTCAGCTATATTTCTTTTGCCAGATTCGGCCATAGTTCTAAGTCTTCTTTCCATTTCAGCTACTGCCCATTTGAGTGCACTAATACACTTCTCTGGATCATTAATAACAGGTGATAATAAATGTGCTATTCCATTATATGGTCCCATCTCGACTTGCTTCGGGTCTACCAGAATTAGCTTGAGATCAGATGGTGAATTTCTATACAAAAGACTAGTTAGAAGAGAGTTAATTAATACTGATTTACCAGAACCTGTTTGTCCGGCTACTAGTAAATGTGGCATTCTAGCTAAGTCAGCTACGATTGGTGTACCAGAAATATCTTTACCGATTACGAAGCCTAATGGCGAATCTAAATTAGCCCACTCTCTGGAAGCTAATAAACTACTGATTCTAACTGTAGCCGGTTTTATATTTGGTACTTCAATTCCGACTGCTCGTTTACCAGGGATTGGCGCTTCCATTCTAATCGAATGAGCGGCTAAGTCGAGAGCTAGATTGTTTTCAAGGGCGGTAATTTTTGTCAGTTTAACATCAGCCGGTGGCTTGAGTGTATACTGAGTAACCCGAGGACCAACATTTGCACCCTCCATTTCAACCTCAATTTTAAAATTAGCAAAAGTATCATGAATCCTTCTAGCATTCAAATTGACGTCCCCCGGATCTGCTTTGTCCGGTTTTTGATTCAATAAATCAATTGAAGGAAATTTCCACTGACTATCTTTTTTGGTCGTTAAAGCGTTATGCATTTGACTATCCGACAATCTCTCGGCAGTATTCTTAAGTGAAGATAGCCTTGCGGGCTGTTTTAGATTAGTCTCACTGCCTTGATGATGTACTACCGGCACACCTTCATTAAGCTTAAATGTAATTTGTTCACCGTTTTTAGCCTTCAAATCTATCAGCTCACCGTCTTCATCCTTCTTTGGTAACTTTATCAGTTTAATAATGTTTAACAATATCTTAGGAGAAAGAGAGAAAGCGAAAAATACAGACAGTAGGCTTGAAATACCAAATAAAATAGAAGACGGAATTTTAGTTAAAAATTGGAGGGTGAAGTTACCAAAAAATCGTCCCAAAATACCACCGTGACCACCTATGTTACCGACAGGTGTTTGACTGACGAAAGTAACCTGAAACCAAATCGAGGAAAGAACGATTAAAAGAAATATGTTTACTAGTTTAGCTAGTGGAACTCTTTTATCATCAGTAATGAACTTATATACCCCCATATAAATTAACGAAAAAGCGAAAATAAAAGCCGAATAACCAAATAATCTATCAGAAAATTTAAACAAGTTTGTCGGCAAAGGGCCACCGCTATTAAATCCGCCTATTATAATGAAAAGTGCAATGAAAAAAAGGATAACGGCTGCAATATACGACCAGAAATAACTTCGACTATCGACTGGGTATTTCTTTGATGATTTTTTTGTTTTTTTAGCTTTTTTGTTACTAGCCATTTTTTAAGTATAACACCTAACGGTTTTAAATTTAACTGATTAGCTAATCAATTCTAGCATCCTGAGATAATAGTCTAGATCTCATTTCTTGGAATCTTTTTTGTTGTTCTTTGGCGATCTCATCAGCTGTTTTTGATTGACTGTTTGCCACTTCTTTCTTATTAGTAGATCCGATTATATTAATTACCGGTATCACGATTGGACTTCTCTGTGTTTGGTCAAATAAATAATGAGTTATGTGGTCCTTAAGTTCAGCCTTGAATCGATCAAGGTCAATCCTTTTATATCGTTGTGCCACAGCTCGTTTTAATTCATTCCTAAGACCATTCATTATCTCTTCATTATCTCTCATATATATAAAGCCACGGCTGATTATGTCTGGACTTGTAAGTAAACTACCGGTTTTTCTATCAACGGTTAATACGATAGCTACTAGTCCTTCTTCAGCAAGTAACACTCTATCTTTGACTACAACATTACTAACTATCGATCCGGTCTGGTCGACTAAAATAGTTCCATGAGGAACTTCGCCGATTACTTCCATTTTTTCTGGAGTAAGTCCAATCACAATACCGTTATCAACATTAATAGTGTTAGCTCTTGGAATACCTTGATTAATTGCTATATCAATATGGTATTTTTTAGATGTATAGTCCCCATAGATTGGAATAAAAAACTTTGGCTTTATTAAATCAATCATTTCAGCATATTCATCCCTAGAAGAATGTCCTGAAACGTGAAGTGGTCCAACGCCATCAAGGTCATGTGTTTCATGTCTGAAAACATGAACACCTTTTTTGAACAAATCATCAACCATTTCTCTAATTAGAGAGTCGTTGCCTGAATAAGGAATTGGTGTACTGGAAAGAATTACTGTATCTTGTTCCTTTAATTTAATGTGTCTATGTTCCCCATTACTCATTCTTTGAAGAGCTGAACTAGGCTCACCTTGAGACCCAGTACAGATGACGACAACTTCGCTGTCTTTGACTGTAGCTACGGAAGCGATCGGTATGAACGTTCCTTTAGGTACACGCACAAAACCATGACGAACAGCCATCTCCAGTGTACTGACCATACTTCTACCGTCCATGGCAACTTTACGGTTATGATAAACCGCAGCATTAATTATCATTTGGATTCTATTCATATTGGTCGAGAATACACCAACAAAAATTCTGCCTGGTGCTTGGTCGATGATATCTTTAAAACTTTTTTCTATAGTTGATTCGGAAGGTGTTCTTCCCAATCTTTCTGTAGTAGTACTCTCACTAAGTAAAGCTAGTACTCCTTCTCGACCAACTTGAGCCAAACGCTCAACATCACTTTTTTCGTGATCAAGTGGCTGTGGATCAAATCTAAAATCACCAGTATTTACAATTTTACCGACTGGAGTATCGAGAATTATAGAAGTACTGCCTGGTATAGAGTGAGTAATCCTAACTAACTCAACAAAAAACACGCCGATTTTTAATTTTTCGTGAGTATTTTCGTTCATTGTTACTGTTCTTAATTCAAAACCGTCTGGCATTGGTAGACCAAAGTTTTCAAATATTTCTTCAACTCGGCCGATAGTAAACTTTGAGCCGTAGATTGGTGCGGGATACTTTGGGACTATGTGTGGTAATCCACCGATATGATCTAGATGACCGTGAGTAATAATATAGCCCCGGATTTTGTTTTTTATAGTGTCCAGGTAAGCAGTATCGGCTATGCCGTAATTTATACCTGGCAAATCAACTCCAAGATCATTGCCACAGTCCATAATGACTGCGTCGTTGGCATATTCTACAAGAATCATGTTCTTAGAACCACCACCATCCATTCCGCCAAGACCAATAATTTTAAGCCGAGGACTGTCGTCGAGTTGATTTGCTCTAATCTTAAGATTTGGTTCGGCAGCCTGATATTGATTGGCTATTCTCTGGGCATCAGCCAAGCTACGACGTTGAGCTCTAACTGCTTCACCCCTAGAACTAGACATTTTAGAACCAGTTATGGTTGGTTTTTTAGGTTTATTATTTTGTTGGTTATTATTCATAACAATAGTGTTAACTCCTTTCGTGAGTTATTAGATATAATTTAAAATCTTTTTAAAATCGTTATCCCAGGCTTCTTTTAAATTCCTGTTATAGATTGTAGCCGCCGGATGAAACAATGGTAATAATTTGAATACTTTTTTGGGTGCTTTGGTTAAAAACTCAAAATCAAATATGCTAAAATCAATGTCTGCTAATCTACCGTGCAGCGCATTAATAGTACCACTTTTTATAAAGCAACTCATACTATGTCTTCCTAATGTAACCAGAAGACTGGGTTTAATTATAAGTATTTGTGCTACTAGAAAAGGTAAGAACATATTCTTTTCCTCGTCTGAAGGATCACGGTTATCCTCTGGTCGATATTTAACGATATTGGTTATATAGACATCTTTTCTGTCTAAATTAATTTCGCTTAGGGCCTTATCGAGTATCTTACCTGAAGCGCCGACAAAAGGTTCGGCCTTAAGGTCTTCATTTTTCCCCGGAGCTTCACCGATAAATAAAACTTTGGCGTCAGGGTTACCTTCTCCGAAAACTAAATTTGTAGCACTAGGGAAGGAAGCACTTAATTTATCGTTATTTATTATTTTGTGTCTTAAAGCAATTAAACTATCAATTTTTTGATTCATGGTTTTTGAGAGTATTTTTTAAAATAGGTCTGGAGAAAAATTTAAATAAATAGTTGATTGAATTACCCAAAGTTATAATTCCTATCAGATAGAATAAAGGATTTCCCTCGGACAAAGCTAAATTGATCGCCAAAACTAAAATTAGTAAGTTTATTGGTAGATACACAAAAATATTTATCGAGTTAGTCATTTTATTGTAGAAAAGTTACTTTTTTTTGGCGGCTTTTATTGAAAGCTGTAATCTTCCTTTATCATCAATTGCTATAAGTTTAACGGTTACCTTATCACCTTCTGTTAAGACATCGCTAGGCTTAGAGACTCTTTCGTCGGAAATTTCCGACACATGCACCAAACCATCTTTGCCTGGCAAGATCTGAACAAAGGCTCCAAAATCTAAAACACTAACTACGGGAACGTCCTGATAAATCTTCCCTACTTCAGGTTCAGCCACAATACTTTCAATCCAATGTTTGGCTGCTAAAATTCGTTCGCCGTCGGGACTGGCAATCATTACCGTGCCGTCATCTTTAATATCTATAGTAGTACCTGTCTCAGCGGTAATTTTCTGAATAGTTTCTCCACCCTTACCAATAATTTCTCGAATTTTATCAGGGTTAATCTTGATTGATTCTACTCTTGGAGCGAGTGGACTAATTTCAGCCTTAGGTTTATCAATCGTTTTAAGCATGTGGCTCAAAATAATAAATCGGCCTTTTTTAGCCTTTTCAAGAGCAAGCTTTAAGATATCAACCGGTAATCCTGGCACTTTCATATCCATTTGAAGGGCTGTTACTCCTTTAGTAGTTCCAGTAACTTTGAAATCCATGTCCCCGGCAAAATCCTCAGCATCAGCAATATCGGTTAAAATAATTGGATCGCTGCCGTCGAGAATCAATCCCATAGCTACACCACTGACTGGAGCCTTAATAGGAACACCAGCATCCATTAAAGCTAAACAACTACTACAAGTAGCAGCCATCGAGGTCGAACCGTTTTGAGACATTATCTCAGTAACAGATCTTATGGCATAAGGAAAATCTTCTTCACTTGGTAGTACAGGCAGTAAAGCCCTCTCAGCTAAATATCCGTGGCCGATTTCTCTTCTTCCAGGGCTACCGAGTCTTCTTACTTCGCCAACGGTATAACCAGGTGCGTTATAGTGATGAAAATACCTTCTGGTACCTTCTTTTTCCATAGTATCAAGGATTTGAGAAAAGCTAAGTGGAGCAAGGGTAACAACATTTAGGGCTTGAGTTAATCCCCTAGTGAAAAGACTTGAACCGTGTGTTCTAGGTAGAATCGATACTTCGGAACTGAGTGCTCTTATTTCATCAAATTGTCGACCATCTGGTCGGGTTTTGTCTTTTATTATACCGTTTCTGACATCTTTATGAATGACTTTGTCAAAAGCCTCCATGTGCTGGGCTTTATTAAAATCATCACCCATTTCAGAGCTAAATTCTTCGGTCATTTTTTCTCGTAGTTCTTGAATCAGAGTGTTTCGTTCGGGATATGGTTTTCGCAGGTCTGATCCCAGTTTTCCATCTAACCATTTTTCAACTCTGTTCAATATATCTTCATCAATCGAAACTAATTGATATTCTTTGACTTTGATGGCAGCTTTTTTAACAAGTTCTTTTTGAAGTTCAATGGCTGGTTGCATAGCTTTTAAGGCATAATCGATAGCTCCGACAATATCCTCTTCACTAACTTCATTAGCTCCAGCTTCAACCATCATGACACCTTTTTCTGTGCCAGCAACAACTAAATCAAGATTACTTTGATCGATGTCTGCTGGGGTATCGAAAGCAGTCCACTGACCATCTTTTTGACTAACTCTAAGACCGGCTACCGGTCCATCAAAAGGCGCTCCACTCAACATAAAAGCAGAGCTTAAAGCAATCATAGCTACCATATCTGGCCTGAAATCAGGGTCCATACTTAATACTGTGGCGACTCCCTGTACTTCATGTCTGTAGCCTTTTGGCCAGAGTGGCCTAATCGGACGATCAATCAGTCGGCCAATTAAAACGGCTTCGTCTGATGGGCGACCTTCTCTCTTTATAAATCTGCTGCCACTAATTTTGCCAGAAGCGTACATTTTTTCTTCGTAGTCTATGCTAAGCGGGAAATAATCCATTGACGGTTGGCTATCAGGGCTAACCATAACACTGGCTAAAACAACTGTGTCGCCATAAGTTGCCATGACCGAAGAAGTGGTTCTAAATCCGACTTTGTTGATTTCTAACCTTAAGGTACGACCGAAAAATTCAGTACTAACACTTACTATCTCTTTTCCCATATTATTTATCGTTTGTGCCATTTGACCACTTTCTCTCTTAGATTGCTAATGATTGCCTTGTTTTAATTTTATTATGTAAAAGTTAGCTCATTTTAATAAATCAAACTTGATATGATTTTAAATCAAAGAACTGTCTATTTTTATCAAGACTACCGGCGAATACCTAGCTTATTAATTATGTCTAGGTATTCTTTGCTATCATTTGTAGCCAAGTATTTTAATAGCCTTCGTCTCTTTCCGACTATCTGCAGAAGACCACGACGGGACATAAAATCATGTTTATTATTCTTTAAGTGCTCGGTTAATTCCTTAACTCTTTCAGTTAAAATAGCAATCTGAACACTAGCACTACCAGTATCTTTAGTATGCTGGCGAACTTTTTTAATCGCCAGTTCTTTATTCTTAGAACTTATCATTTAAATGTATTCTATCACTTCTATCAATGAAATGCAACCTCCACTAATTCAATCAATTGTAATTAAATTGTTCACTAGGTCGGTAATCCCAACATCCCTATTAATGGGTAGTGCATTGGCCAAATTATAGATGCCGATTTTTGTCCTAATTAAACTATTAGTGTAAGCACCAACTCCTAGCTTTTCTCCTATATCCTGCACTAATGATCTTACATAAGTGCCAGAACTGACTTCAGTCAAAATTTTAATTTTAGGGTAAGCATAGTCTAACAGATTAATAGAATTAATTTTGACTAACCTTGAGGGCATTTCAATTGAGACGCCTTGTCTTGCTAGTTTATATGACCTAATTCCATTAATCTTAATCGCAGAATAAGCCGGTGGTATTTGTCTGATTTCACCCTTGAAAGAATCTAAGGCCTTAGCTACATCTATGGAAGTTGGTTGTTTCGTTGACTTAACTATAATATCGCCTTCTGGATCACCCGTACTGCTTGTTTTACCGAGGATAATTTCGGCTTGATAAGACTTGTCTAATTTTAAAAGTTGGTTCATTCGTTTCGTATAATTCTTGCCGACCAAGATAATTAATAGCCCTGTTGCAAACGGATCAAGCGTACCACTATGGCCGATTTTTACATTTTTTGGTTTAACATTCAGGTGGCCGGCAATTGTTTTCCGAATGATATTAACTACATCAAAAGAAGTCCAACCGGCGGGCTTATCAACTAATAAAATTCCTTCAGGCATTTATTGATTATACAACTACATGGGTATAGGTGGAGGTACTGGCGGCGGACTATTGGTTGAGTTTGATGTTTCCTCGTCAAGTATGTTTTTTTTCAAATCATGTAGAGGTTGAATGGTAGTCTCGTAGGGTAATTTATCGTCTGTTACTGGGTCTGGTTTTAATTCGCTAGTCGGACTTGGCATAACGGCTGGTGCAGATACCAATATTTGACCGTTGTCGTCTACCATTATCTCATGATCTTCATTGATTTCTCCGTGGTCAATCTCAATCACTGGTTGTGCATTTAGAGATTGAATTGGTTTGATAGGTTGAGGTGACTCCATTAAAGCTTCATCGACGGCTTGTCTGGCATTGTCTATGGTGTCGTCTGTGGTTGTTGGAGTTTCCGTTTCCGGTAGATTTTCGTTTTTGGCTGGTGCAGTCGGAGTAGAACTAGAAGACTCGGGAAATTCACTCGACAAACTGCCACTCAAAATATCTAATGCTGGTTCCAGTTCTTCTTCCTTTTGATTAGCTGTAATTGGCGATGGCGCATTGTCACTTTCTTCTATATATTTATTGTTTGTTTTAGTCTCTTTCTCACTGTTTACCGGATTATTTTCTGCATTAACCGTAGGAAGCTCAAGTTCAGATAATTTGCCTAATTTATTGGCCTCTTCAATTTCCGCCAAAGAAGGTTCATATGATTCGGGTTTTTCCGGCATGGCATTATCTTCTTGATTGGAATAATTTTCTTCGCCCGTGTGTTCAATTACCAAGTTTCCATCGTCATCTTTTTGCTCTTCGGGTTCATCTAGAGTAGGTACGACTTCTTCTTCCGACAATTTCATCGCAACCAACTGTTGATTAGCTCCGGCAGCTACTAGTCTAGAACTAACAGCTAAGGTATTAGAAGTCGTTTTATCATTACTAAATCGATCAGTTTCAGCGACTATACCAGTTAAAAAGGCATTGGCTATTTGATTATCAATCATTTCCTTGCCAAAACTATCAGCTAATTCAGCGACTATCTCACTAATACTGCTGGCATTAGAGGAATAATTAATTGATCCTAGGGTGTTTTGTCCGTTCGTTCCAATAGTTGCTATTACGGCATCGTGCAAAATTCGACCGTGAGAGATAATTGCCTGGTCGAGTTCTTCTCTTGAAAGCGCTCCGAGCAAGATGACTAAATCAACATTAAAATCTCCTTGGCTGAAATTTAAATCCTCTTCACTAATTGATGTTTTATACGGTGTAATGAATATTTTTACTTGACCATCTTCAACTTTATACTTTAATTTATCAGCTTTTTCCTTATCCAAAGAAATTATAAAATCCCGTAAACTATCTGTCGTTGTTTCGATATTTTTCTCAGGTTCAAGAAAATCCAAATTCTTTGGTACTTCCCCGCTAAAAACTGTGGTAGCATGCTTATCCATCTTATTAAGAATCAGACTAAGGCCAATACCGGCAGCTAATTGATCTATTGAAGGGTTTTTATTTACAGTTATAAGAACATTGCTACTGCTCTTTATTTTTTCTAATAATTCGTTTTTAGAACTATCCATTTTTTTACTTTTTGTTTTTATGTATTATGGGCATTATTATACTCTATAATCTAATTTTAGTCCATAGTGGTTAAGTTAAATTCTGAAGAAGATTATGAATTCAAGAGTATTTTGCTATAATTTATATATTCATTTTTTATAAATAAGTTTTAAGGAAAAATATGCCAATTATAAAATCAGCCAAAAAAAGAGTTAAACTAAACAAAAAGGCGGCTGTCAGAAATGCTAAGACTAAAAGGTCAGTTAAAGTCGCTCTAAAACAATTTAAGTCTGCCTTAAAAGCCGGCAAGAATATTTCGAAAAACCAGTCGATTCTGCAGAGCAACATAGATAAAGCAGCTAAGAAGAACGTCATTCACAAGAACAAGGCTAACCGACTAAAAAGTAAACTAGCTAAACAAGCTAAAGCATCTAGCATGACTGCGCCAAAAAAAACCGCTACCAAGACTAAAAAAACTGTCAAAAAAACCAAATAAGTTTAGCTTGCCAGCTGGCTTATTTCCAGGAAATAAATTTCCATTGCTTGATCAACATCAAAATTAGTCGATTTAGATTTATGATCAATTTCCAAAAGATTATTCGTAATCTTACTCAGATTGATCTTACTTATCCTGTCGCTAAAGTTTTTAAATCCGTTTAGTGAACTTAAGTTTAGTTTCGATAGTCTACTAAGCTCAGAAACGTTTTTATTGGATGATTTTAATATAGAAATTGCGTAAATAGCCCATGTAAAGGTAGCTATTATTTTTAAATATGGTTCGTTAAGCAGCCTTAGGTTTCTGTAAATATTAATAGCCTCTTTCGGTTTCTTATTGAAAACAAATCTTATCAAATTAAAAATATTTGCATCAATACTTAAATCACATAACAAATTTATGTTGTCGACTGATATATTTTT
>JAJXVX010000031.1 GCA_021781915.1 bacterium | reverse complement strand
CAACAGCCCCAACTTTTGAGCCATCTATGCCTCAAACAAGCACATTAGAAGATAGTATGCCAGCCGAACCATCACTTTCTAGCGTTCCACCTTTAAACCAGCTCACCGATGAAGTACCTCCAATTGAAACCAGCTCAGTTTTATCCGAGAACAATAGCGATGTATCTCCAACAGCCCCAACTTTTGAGCCATCTATGCCTCAAACAAGCACATTAGAAGATAGTATGCCAGCCGAACCATCACTTTCTAGCGTTCCACCTTTAAACCAAAGTCTGAATGCTGCCAATTCTAACCAAGATTTAATCAATCAGGCGGTTGAGGAGATTAACCAAGCTTCAACAAACAGCTCTGAAGATCAAAACATTAATTTACCTCCAAGTATGAATAACCCGCTTGGCAGTCAAAGAACAATCCATCCTATATCGAACATATCAGAACCAAAACTAGATATAAACAATCTTGACCAGGCTAGCGAAGAAAATAAGAACGACTTTGACCCAAATAGCGTTGCTCTTTAATAGAATATTCGATATATTCTTTCTTAAATGAGAATTAATCAATATATAGCAAAGAATAGCAGTCTGTCGAGAAGAAGAGTTGATGACTTAATTATAAAAGGGGTGGTTCTAATAAACGACAAACCCGCTAAAATTGGGGCAACTGTTATTCCAGGAAAAGATGTCGTTAGGCTAAATAATAAGATTATAAGCGACGACAGTAAGACCACTACCATAGCATTCAACAAGCCTAGAGGCTACGTAGTCAGTCGATTAGGACAAGATAATAAAACTATCTACGATATACTACCAAACCAGTATAGGCGCCTCAATCCTGCTGGCAGACTAGACAAAAATTCAACCGGATTATTAATCCTAAGCAACGATGGAAATCTAATTCAAGACTTATCGCACCCAAAAAATAATAAGATAAAAACCTATATTGTCAGGTTAGATAAGGATTTAAGTCAGTCCGACTTAAAAAAGATTAATTATGAGGGAGTGAAGCTTAACGATGGAATTAGTAAACTAAACATTGCTATTATTGATAATCAGAATTTTAGGACTTGGAGAATAAAGATGACTGAGGGAAGAAATCGACAAATCAGAAGAACATTCGAACAGTTAGGCTACGAAGTAGTCGAGCTCCACAGAACATCATTCGGAAAAATAAACCTAGGCAATTTAAAACCCGGGGAAGTAAGGGTTTTATCTTCATTAAACAGAGATAATTAGATGCTATACTATTACAATGGCTAAAAAACTTCCCATAATTGCAATAGTCGGTAGAGCCAACGTAGGCAAATCCAGTCTTTTTAATAATATTTTAAAACAAAAATACGCCGTGGTTGCACGAGAGGCGGGGACAACAAGAGATAGTATTGCTGAAAAAACTAGTTTCAAAGGTAATTACTTCTGGTTAGTAGACACTGCTGGCGCCAAAGACCCTCAAGATAAATTTGAAATGACCATACAGGACCAAATCAAAGAAGCAATCATTGGAGCAGATGTAATTTGGATGTTAACTGAGGCCAATATTCCTCTGACCGATGATGACAGAAAAATAGCTAAATTGGCCCTCAAAAATAATAAAAAAGTATATTTGGTAATTAATAAAATCGACCAGGCTCATAATCAAAATTTAGACTATTTTGAAAGATTAGGTATCAAAGATATCTATAAAATATCTGTTGTTCAAAACAAAGGAATCGAGGTTTTGTTAGAAGATACCCTCTATTCGTTGCCGCAAGTTAAATCACCAGAACAAATCGAGTCAATTAAGGTATCTTTGATTGGCCGACCTAATGTCGGCAAATCCTCGCTATTTAATGCGTTAGCCAAGAAACAACAAGCGATCGTGGCCGATAAGGCAGGGACGACAAGAGACGTTAACAAAACAACTGTCCGATATAATGGTACTGAAATTGAATTCATGGATACGGCAGGCGTGAGAAGAAATGGCAAAATACAAGTCGGAATAGAAAAATTTTCAGTTCTTCGTACCCTTTGGGCAATCGAAAAATCTAATGTCTGCTTGCTCCTGATCGATGGTAATGAGTTAAACGTCAAACTAGATGAAAAACTAGCCGGTTTGATCAAAGACTCCTCGAAAGGATTGATCATAGTTATTACAAAATGGGACGACTACAAAGACAAAACTCCCTATTCCAGCGATGCTATTATTAAACTCTTAAAAAATAACTTTGATTTCGTACCATGGGCACCTGTAATATTCACCTCTTCAGTTAGTGGTCAAAATGTTACAAAAATATTTGATTTAATTCTAGAGATTTACGAAAACCAACAACGAAAGGTTCAAACCAGTCAACTCAACACTTGGTTAAAACTGGCTGTACAGGGCCATCCGCCAGCAGGCTTAAAGAATCGCAATCCTAAATTAAACTACATTGTTCAAGAGAAAGATAATGTGATTCCATCCTTTAAAATATTTGGTAGCCAAACTAAATTCATTCATTGGAGCTATAAAAGATACCTCGAACGTAGTTTACGGGAAAAATTTGATTTCTCTGGATGCTCAATTGAATTATGGTTTATTGAGAAAAATAAACGTAATTTTGAAAGCTTAAATATAAAAGAGGACTAACATCGTGGGATGGATGCAAAAAAAGATTAATACCCCCTCAGTAACCTCTTTTTATAGTTTGAATTCAACGCCAGTTTATTTAGTAGTAGGCTTGGGAAATCCAGGAGAAAAATATAAATTAAATTATCACAATGCAGGTTTTCTGTCCGTCGACGATTTAGTATCTAAAAATAACTCAAGCTGGCATTTAAAAAATAGTTTTAATGCTGAAGTGTCTGAATTTTATTTGAACGATAATAAGATAATAGGAATCAAACCAAATACTTTTATGAACAATAGTGGCGATGCAGTTAGAAAAGTATTGGATTTTTATAAAATAAACTTAAGTAACCTAATAGTTGTTTACGATGATTTCGATCTAGAATTCGGTACAATCAGAACCAGATTTGATGGTTCTAGCGGTGGACATAATGGAATTGAATCAATAATTAATAGTATAGGTGAAAAATTCAATCGGATTAGAATTGGAATTAGGTCAGATACTAACGCTATTTTATCGGCCAGTGATATTGTCTTAAAAAACTTCTCGAAAGACGAACAACTTCATTTTGCGGATTTATACAAAGAAGTTAACTCAATAATATATGAATTCGTACATTCACATTCCGATAACATAAACGCTGAAACCCGCTCATTCATATTTAAATAATTTTTAAACTAAAAGAGTCTCCGGAGGGGGTGGGCACCGCCGGAGACTCTTTCAAGAGATAATTTTAAAAAAATTATCTCTTATACACCCTTCAACCCACCCCAATGAAGCATCTAAGTTAAAAAATAAATAATTACTTGTGCCGGTTTAATAAAACCATCATTTAGATTCATTTTGAACGGGGCGCATAACATAATGTTAAACGTTAAAGGGGTTAGTATGTTTTAGAGTAGGCCAACTAATTAATCGACCTAGATTTTAAGGTGGAGGGTATATCAACTTAAAATTTTCTCTAAAACACTCTAACAAAGTTAGATGATAATGTACTAGAGTACTTATTTAATACTCAGTATTTGCAATTCTAGCAATAAAGTGTCTTAATGTCAATACTATCCAATATTATTGCTCATTGCACAAATAGATTTTAATTTTAATCTAATTAATATGCTAAACTAAGTTAGTATGAAGCTAGTAATCTCATTCTCTATACTAGTCGTTTCGAGCATAACAGGGTGGCTTGGTAGTTTACTCGATCACGGTAATTGGCTTGGAGGATGGAGTATTCTTTTTACAATTATAGGTAGTTTTTTAGGGATTTGGTTCGGTTATAAAATTTATAAGAATTATTTATAGCATGTTCTTGTATTGATAAATTTATAAAAATAAGCTTAAGTATATAACTATGAGTCGTAATTTAGTGATTGTAGAAAGTCCGGCTAAAGCCAAGACAATTCAGGGTTTTCTTGGTAATGACTTTATTGTCCAAAGTAGCTTCGGACATATCAGAGATCTGCCTTCTAAGGGTATGAGTATAGACATAGATAATGGATTCAAACCAATCTATGAAATTCCGTCCGACAAAAAGAAAATTGTATCAGAGTTAAAAAAGTTATCAAAAAAAACAGAAGTATGGCTGGCAACCGATGAAGATAGGGAAGGAGAAGCTATTGCATGGCACTTAGCTAATGTTTTGTCTCTGGATCCCAAAAAATCAAAAAGAATTGTCTTCCACGAGATAACGAAAACAGCTATAAGCCACGCTATCGATAACCCAAGAACTATCGACCTTAACCTCGTGAACGCTCAACAGGCTAGACGAGTTCTTGATAGAATTGTTGGTTATGAACTGTCTCCAGTCCTTTGGAAAAAAATTAAGACTGGACTAAGTGCCGGTCGAGTCCAGTCTGTTGCCGTAAGATTAATAGTTGAAAGAGAAAGAGAAATTACCGATTGGACCAGTGAGAAAAAGTTTAAAGTAAGCTCGACTTTTTTAAACAGTGCTGGCGATAAAATAGAGGCTGACTTAAACGACAAATTGAATGATGCTGAAGAAGTAACTGAATTCTTAAATGCTATTAGTTCATCTACATTCAAAGTATCTTCAGTTGAAAGCAAGAAGGGAACACGACAGCCAAGCCCGCCTTTTACAACTTCTTCTCTACAACAAGAAGCCGCCAGGAAATTGGGTTACTCCGTAAGTAAAACGATGCTTGTAGCTCAAAAACTATACGAATCAGGTGAAATTACTTACATGAGAACCGACAGTACCTTATTATCAAATCAAGCGCTTAAAGGAGCGGAAGAGTACATTAAATCAAACTTTTCGCCTAACTATCATCGCTTTGTTCAATATAAAACAAAAAATTCGTCAGCTCAGGAGTCTCACGAAGCTATAAGACCAACAAATTTCACTAAAACTAGTATTAATACCTCAGACGAGAATCTCAATAAATTGTATAGACTAATATGGCAACGAACAGTTGCATCTCAAATGTCGCCGGCAGTTATTGATAAAACTGAAGTTAAA
>JAJXVX010000006.1 GCA_021781915.1 bacterium | reverse complement strand
CTTTTATAATTTAACAAAGATGTAATTAAATGTCCAGGTGCAATTTCTAGGTAATATTTAAGCAAAAACTTATAATAACAAGGTAGATTGATAAGGAAAAATGAAAATATTAGTTATTGAAGACGAACCAAAAATTGCCAGTGCAATAAAAAAAGGCCTGGAAATTAAAGGATACGTGGTGGACAGTGTTTTAGATTCGGATACGGGCTATAGTTATGCTATAGACCCTACATATGATTTGATAGTACTTGATAGAATGCTGCCAGGTAAATACGATGGCATCGCCTTGTGTAAAAATTTGAGAGATGAAAATGTTAAGACCCCCATTATAATGTTGACTGCACGAGGTACAATTGGCGATAAAGTCGAAGGCCTAAACTCAGGCGCTGATGATTATTTAGTCAAACCTTTTTCCTTTGAAGAATTATATGCTCGAGTCAGAGCTCTTTTAAGAAGACCTAAAAATACAGTCGGAAACGTTATTAAAATTGCAGATTTGACTCTTAATCCAATATCTTATCAAGTCACCAGAGACAATCAAACAATTAATTTAACAAACAAGGAGTTTGCTTTACTAGAATATATGATGCATCATCCGAACCAGGTACTAACAAAAGATATGATAATATCACATGTCTGGAATGAAGAATCAGATATATTGGTTAATACTATTGAAGTTTATATTGGGTATTTACGAAATAAAATAGATAGACCTTTCCCTGAATTGGCAAACTTAATTGAAACCAAAAGAGGATTTGGTTATGTCTTAAGATCGGATAATTAAATGTTTAAAAAGGCTTACATACAACTGACTTTGTGGTATTTAGCTATCGTAATGACTATAAGTATTATGTTTAGCTTTGCGTTATTTAATGTTGTATCAAGCGAACTATCCGATGGGTTAAAAAGAGAATCAGCCAGAATCTATAATCAGTATCCAATTTTTCATAACGAATCGATTCTTCATCCCAATCAAGATCTTAAATATGAAGAGCATGTGATAATTTTGAGATTAATAAGTTTTAATATAATAGTCCTGGTATCTGCTGGTTTCGCGAGTTATTTTTTAGCAAGAAAAACACTTTATCCAATCGAAGAAGCACACCATCAACAAAAGATTTTTACTGCTAATGTTTCCCATGAGTTGAGGACACCTCTGACTGCTCTTAAAATGGAAGACGAGGTTGTATTGATGAATAATAATGCCTCGTTAAGTGAGCTTAAAAGTACCATTAAGTCTAACCTTGAAGAAGTTGAAAAAATAGAATCATTAATAAACAGCATATTAAGGTTAACTAAACTTGAAAATGATGAACTTAGATCAGAATTTAGATCAATCGAACTCAATGAAGTTGTTAAACAGTCAATTTCCACTTTAACCCCAATAGCAACGAAAAAGAATATTACAATAAATCTTCCCGAAACAAAAAAATATTCTGTATTTGGAAATAAAGAATCATTAGTTCAGCTTCTAATAATTTTATTGGATAATTCAATTAAATATAGTCGAAACAGTAGTAAAATTTCAATTTCCGTAGAGCATTACGATAAAAAACAGATTTTAATAAGTATAGTAGATAATGGGATAGGTATTAATAAAGATAAATTAAAACAAGTTTTCGATAGATTTTATCAAGCAGATTTATCTCGCAATAATCAAACAGAAGGATATGGACTAGGTTTATCAATTGCTAAATCTATTGTTGATTTACATAATGGTAACATTGTCATCTCTAGTATAGAAGATAAGGGGACAACAGTTAGGGTCTACTTACCAATTAAAGGATAGAGCTAAATTCTGACTAAAGCTAAAGTTACCATAAATCCAATATTTACTAGAAGTGAATGCTTAAATACACGCTTTGCCCATGTACTATCAGCTATTTTTGAAACCTTACCGACTGATAAATATATCCAAAAGTATGAAATTATTAGCATAATAATAAGATAAACAAAACCGGCGTTAGCAAATAAACTTAGACCAATGTTTGCGAACATGAAGAAAACCATATAGAAAAATATCCATTTAATTGTGTTTGGTATACCTTCGGACACTGGCCAAACGGGTAGGTTAGCTCGTTTATAATCGTCTAAACGATAAATCGCAATAGCATAGAAATGAGCCATTTGCCACGATATCATAATAAGTAGAAGAAAGAACACTGTTAGGTCTAGTTGATTTTTATAAGAAACATAGCCAGCTATAAGAGATGCGCTACCAGGTATTGTCCCGACAAGAGTACCCCATTTTGAATAACGCTTGAAGTATCCGTAGATGAACACGTAAGATATGTAAGCGATTATACCAACGATAAGAGTTAAGACATTGGTTAAAGTAATAAGCAAAACTAAGGCCATAAATAATAAGACACCAAGATAGATTTTAGCTGCCTTAATTGATATTTTTGAAGTTGGAAGTTCACGTTTTGCAGTTCGTGCCATTAATCGGTCTATCGGTATATCTAAATAATTATTGTAGACACAAGCAGAGGCTATTAATAATGCGGTTCCAAAAACTAGACCAATAAGTTTAGAAAGGTGAATATGCCAACTTGTAGCATACAAATAGCCGGCTAAGGCACTAAAGGTATTTGCATACACGATACCTGGCTTAGTTAAGTTATAGTAATTTTTTAATGACCTGAAAATCAAAAACCGCCTCCCTGATTGTTCATATACTGAATTTGTTTTGGTATAGACATATTACTACTTAAGTTCGTCATAATCCAGATTGAACCAATAACTAAAATAAGAACAATTGAAAGCATTAATAAAAATACAAGTAGTCGATAGCGTGGACTTCTTTCATTAAAAAGATGTAAAAAGAATACTATTTGTATAATAAACTGCCCAATTGCTAATAAAGAAATTACGTATACAGCTGTATTTAGTGTCAGTACATGATTTGTTACTATGAAAAATGAACTTAGAGTAAGCAATATAGAAACAAAGTAGCCAATTAAATAGTTTTTAAACTGCCCAGTAGGATGATTTGAAGCTTGATAGACGTTTGTTTTCATAATCTAGTTACTCCCATAAGATACACTACGGTAAAGATAAATATCCAAATAACGTCTAAAAAATGCCAAAACAAACTAAAAATTGTAAAACGACGGATATTGGCTCTACCAAAGCCAGTCTTGTGTAGCCGGTAAGCTAATATAATCATCCAAATGAGGCCGATACTGATATGAAGCCCATGAGTACCGACTAACGTAAAGAAGCTACTTAAAAACCCACTAACACGCCAACTATCGCCAATAGAAACTAGGTGACTAAATTCATTTAGCTCGATTACAAGAAAAGACAGACCCAATAGAAATGTAATAAATAGATTAATATACACATTTTTTTTAGTTTTTGTTTTTAAAGACAAGATAGTTAGTCCAGTAGTAAAGCTACTAGTCAAAAGAAGTAGCGTCTCTACCAATACAGTATTTAGATTAAATATTTGATAACCAGCCGGCCCGCCTGCTGTATTTTTATGAAGGACAGCATAGACCGCAAACAAAGAGGCAAATAGGACTAAATCTGTCATTAAGTAAACAAAGAAACCAAAGCTGACATTTTCAAAAATGCTTGTAGATTCTTCTTTACGTAATTCAGAAAGTGAAACATGATGAATATCGAATTGTTGGTTTTGTGTTGACATTCTAAGATTGCCTAAAAATTAAATAGTTTTCTTCCAACTCAACAATTTTATCTGCCGATAATAAGTAATTGGGATTTTCGTCATTAAATCTTTTAAGAAGTATAGCTACAATCACGAATAGACTCACTAAAGCTAACCACCAAATATGCCAAACCATAGCAAATCCAAAAAAGACAGAAGTTATTCCTATAATTGGTGCGTTCGAATCGTTCTTCGGCATGAGTATATCGTTAATCTCCTTGGGTTCATGTTTAATTATATTTTTAACGTCCCAATAAAAATCATGACTATGAACTATTGGAGTAGTAGCAAAATTATAAAAAGGTGCTGGGGAGGGAATGGACCACTCAAGAGTTTTACCGTTCCAAGGATCTCCAGTTTTATCCTTTAAACTATCTCTATTTAAGAAACTTACTACATGCTGCAAGATCATTACAAAAACGCCACTGGCAATTACAAGCACGCCGACACCAGCGATAATAAATAACGGCTGCCAGCCTAATGACGCACTATAGTGATCAATTCTTCTGGTGGCGCCAAGTAATCCTAATATATAAAGTGGAACGAACGCTAACAAAAAACCAATAAACCATAAATAAAATGTCAGTCTACCGAGTTTTTCGTTTAGCTTATATCCAAATATTTTAGGGAACCAATAGCTTAGTCCCGCAAAATATCCAAACAAAACACCTCCGACAATCATAGTATGAAAGTGTGCTACTAAAAATAAACTATTATGTAGTTGAAAATCAGCTGGTGGTACAGCCAGGATTACTCCGGCTACACCTCCAACAGTGAATAGACCAACAAACCCAAAAAACCATAACATACTTTGTGAGAATTTTATCCTACCTTTATACATTGTAAATAACCAGTTAAATATCTTAACGCCTGTCGGTATGGCTATAACCATGGTCATAATACCGAAAAATCCATTTACATCAGCTCCAGCACCCATAGTAAAGAAATGATGTAACCAGACAGTAAATGAGAGTACTGTAATAGATACTAAGGCGCCGACCATTGTCCGATATCCAAATAACCTTTTGTGCGAAAAAGTTGCAACGACTTCGGAAAAAATACCGAATGCAGGTAAAATTAAAATATAAACTTCGGGATGACCCCATGCCCATATTAAATTGACATACATCATCATATTTCCACCAGCACCAGCAGTAAAGAAGTGCATACCCATAGTTCTATCTAAATACAAAAGAGTCAATGTAACTGTTAAAATAGGAAAAGCGAAAATTATCAACGAAGTTGTACAAAGAACACTCCATGCGAACATTGGCATCTTTGTTAATGTCATACCTGGAGCACGAGTTTTTAAGATGGTAGTAAAGAAATTAACTCCAGACAATAAACTGCCAATACCGGCTATTTCCAAACTCCAAATCCAATAGTCTACCCCAACAGTAGGACTGTACTGAAGTTCTGATAGCGGGGGATAAGCCAGCCAACCAGCAGCAGAGAAATCACCAATTCCAAGTGATACATTAACGAGTATCATACCGGCGAAAAATAACCAAAAACTGGTTAAGTTCATAAATGGGAAAGCGACATCTCTAGAACCAATTTGAAGTGGAAGTACTAGATTTATTATTCCAAACATCATGCCCATGGCAGCAAAAAAAATCATAATAGTCCCATGGGCTGAAAAAACCTGAGCAAATGTATAACTTGATAGGTAGCCATGATGAATGCCAACTGAGGTTGCTTGTTGTCCCCTCAACATTAAGGCATCAACTCCACCCCTTATCAACATAAGAACCGAAACAATGATATACATAATTCCGATTTTTTTATGATCAACACTCGTAAACCATTCTTTCCATAAATATTTCCATTTATGTAAGTAAGTAATGATTAATGCGCCAAATATAAGCCCCGCTACAATTGATACAGCGGCCCCTAAAGTCATCAAATCAGATGGTATGGCGTTTCGATTTAACTTACCAATTAAAAAAGAAGCAAAGTATATCATTCTACATCGCCATTGGGTTATTTAAATTTTGATTAGTTTTATATTTTTCCACCGGGTTCATATAACTATTAATTAGCTTAACATATATACTTGTGTCGACATTAGAAAAGTTAATTATTGAAGAATCGACTTTTGGTTTAGATAATTCCAAGAATTTTTGATAAGATAACGCATTGTTCGATGCCTTAACATTATTAACCCAATTCAGAAAATCAGAAGTCGATACAACGTCATCATTGAAGGTCATATTGGAGAATCCTATTCCGCTCAAGTTAGCCGACAATCCACGATAAATGCCAGTTTGATAAGAAGATAAATTTAATTCCGTATTCATTCCTGGCATTGCATATATTTGACCAGCTAATTGTGGAATCCAAAAGGAATTCATGGGAGCAGATGAAGTAATATAGAATGTTACATTTGTGTTAACCGGCATTTTGAAGTAATTCATGGTGGCGATTTTTTGATCGGGGTAAATAAACAACCAACGCCAATCTAGCGCCACTACTTCTATTCTTAAGTTCTTGGATGATTGAGGACTTAGCTTTTTAAAAGGATCAAGCGCGTGAGAACTTGTCCAAGTAAAATAACCTAGGACTGCAATTAGAACAGAGGGAATTACCCACCAAATTGTCTCAAGAACAGCGTTTTTATCCCAATTCGGTTTGTAGTCAGATTCCTTATTTGAAGCTCGATACTTATAGGCAAAGAGAATTAGGAGTGTATAGACAGGAATAACCACAAAAAGTGATAAGCCTAATGCCAGATAAATTAGATTTCTTTCTTGTAACGCGATTATACCTTTGGGATTTAATACTTCAAAGTTAAGACTAGATAAATAAATAGAGAAAAAGATAATTAGTAAAACTACTATGCTAAGAGCAATGATTATTTTTTTATTCTTATGCTTCATTCGATTTAAATCTTATTATATTATTTTTTTAAAATAATATCTTTTCAATTTGTCTGAATAGGTTATCTACTTGAGGTTTAGTGTAATTTAAGATAACGCCGATGAATACGATAATAGGCAATATTCCAATGTCAGTCATTAGTCCTGTGTAATAATCGTTAAAATTCTGCATCAAAATAAAAATAACTGATAGATAGATTACCCAAAGAAAAGTTATTATTATTTTAAATGTTTTATTGAAAATTAGATAAAAGCTAGCCACTATTGATACTAATATCATTAAAATCAAAGTTGTATTTAAATTTGATGATACAAAGTTGTGCAGATTTTTTACTAAAAACATTAGGTACAGTGGTAATTGATGGTCTAAAGGAGATTTAAACATCATATAAACAAGTTTCGGATTCAATAACACAGAAAATAGCTGAACCAACCAAAAGACAAGCCATGAAAAAATAAGAACTATATCGGACCAGAAAATATATGTTTTAAACTTTAGTATGAAATAAATACTAACTAGAATATAGAAAAGAGATGGTCCCGGCGAGCCCATTAAAAAGTTAAACTTATGATTGAAGATGTCGCCTAAACCTTGACCAAATATCCAAACGAATATTGACCAAATTAAAGAACTATACAGTCCAGCCATTCTATACTTCTTAGATATTATTAAACAACCGATTGATATTTGAATTAATCCAATTAGTATCCCGAAAATAATCGGATTTAGTAGAAAAATATGGCTTAGAAAACTTGATAATTTTTCTATTTGCGAGGGACTATTTTTGAGAGTAGGTTGGATAACCTCAGTTATAAAATTAGACGTCAATAACTTGGGTTGAAACTGTAGAAGCCCGTCGATTATCCAAAAGATTCCTAAATAAATAACTAACCGGTTAATCCGAAAATGGTTGTTTCTTGATTCGGCCATGATTTAAAAATGGTCACGAATATGACTAAAACTATAATCCCAATCGGCATCGGATTTTTTATGAGGATTAAATATGTTTTCCGGATCAAAGATTGCTTTAACGTCTTTAAACAAATCAAGAACTTCCTCGCCAAACTGGTTTTTTAGCCAAGGTCCTCTGACTAATCCATCATTGTGTTCTCCAGATAAAGACCCCTCAAATTTTAAGACTAAGTCATTAACTTCTTTCATAGCAGGAAGTAATTTGTCTCTTTCTTTTTTATCTTCTAATTTCATCAAAGGAATTATGTGAAAATTACCATCTCCCATATGCCCAGCAATTGTTGCAAAAAGTTTATATTTTTTTATAATTTTTCTGAGTTTAGGTAAAAATTTAGTCAAAAATTCCGGTCTGACTATTAAATCATCTATAAATGGTGCGGTGTGCTTATCTTTAACTTTCGAACGTAAGAGCTGGAAACTTTGTCGTCTCATTATCCAAAACTTCTCCGATGATCCTTCTGTTGGATCTTCTTCGAAACCATTAATTTCATATCTTGCACGGTGTTTTTTTAATTCTTTATGTAGGGCTCTAACTTTTTGTTTAACTTCATCTTCGCTGTTTGCGTTAAATTCCACCATTAAAATGAGTTTAGGAATTCCTTTGATCAACTGAAGACCATCAGGAATTAAACTAATCAATAATTTTATAAATTTTTTAATACCCAGCATCTTAAGAAAACTTGTCATGAATTTTAATGAAAGAATGAGTGTTTGATCGTCAAAGCTTTCAAATGTAGCAGGGTGATATTCTAAAACTTTTGGAATGATTTCACCTAATGCATTAATGTCTCTTAAGAAGAGTACTAGAAGTCCGCTATGTGGTTTGTATGGCACTAAACGGAATGTTATATCAGTAAATACGCCTAGCGTACCCTCCGAACCGACAAACAATTTGGTAATATCAAAAAGTTTAGTGTCTCTATCCCAGACATCCCATAAATTGTATCCCATTGAATTTTTGCTTACTTTTGGTTTAGCGGCTTTAATAACATCATAGTTTAATTCGCACAATTCATAAACTTGTCTATAGATATTGCCAATAAAATTGTCTTGACGCATTATTTCATCAAGCTGATCTTTATGGATAGGTTTTAGAACATATTCGTTGCCGTCCGACAAAATTACATGTAATTTTTTAACATACTCAGTCGTTTTACCGTATTCTAAGGATTTTTCACCACCTGAGTTATTGGCTGCAATACCACCAACGGCAGCTAAATCTCTTGATGCCGGATAGCTTGGCATTAAAGCGCCATGTTTTAAGGTTTCCTTCTCGAAATCTCTATAAAAAACTCCAGGCTGTGTAGTGGCTTCAGTCGAGGACACTTTTTCGACTCTATTAAAGTGTTTTGTGAAATCAACGATAACAGAGTCATTAATAGCGCCACCAGCCATATCCGTACCGGCTGATCGAGCAGTAATTGAAAGATCCTTGTTATGGGATTTATTATCTTTTACTAGATTTACTAAAATTTTTACATCCTCAGTATCTTTTGGATAAACTATTATAGAAGGATGAATTTCGAATAAAGACGCATCATGAGAGTAGAAATCTAGGGTATTACCGTCATAAGCTGTTTCACCTTTAAATCCATCTTTTTTAAGTTCTTCGCTGAATTTGTCCATAACAATGAGGTATTATAACAAAACATAACCAATTTAAATATTTTTTACATCACTGATTTGATTTGGTAGAATATCAACAGATGAATACAAATAAAAAAACACACGTCGTAATTGTCGGCGGAGGGTTCGGTGGTGTTCGATCGGCCTTACTTTTAAGTAACCATCCTGATTTATTCGACGTTACGATCATATCTAAGTTACCGTATTTAATTTACTATCCGACTCTATTTCATACCGCAATTGGTCAGCGCAGCACAATGACTTCAATTAAGCTTTCTGAGATTTTTAAGAACAAAAAAGCCAAAATTATCGACGGCGAAGTCATTAGTTTTGACCGACAATCCCAAACAGTTTTTTTGACGGATAATAGTTCATTCCATTACGACAAACTAATTTTAGCCATGGGAGAAGTGACTAATTACTTTAATATTGAGGGACTAGACAAATTCTCATACAGTGTAAAAAGCGAAAAAGAAGTACTGACCTACAACCATCATTTACATGATTTTTTAGTCCAAAATGAACAACCTGATAAGAATTATTTTGTAGTTGGCGCAGGGCCGACCGGAATAGAATTAGCCTCTCGTCTTCCAGGTTATATTCATTATCTGATGAAAGTTCACGGAATACATAGAAAAGCCGTTCATGTTGAATTAGTTGAAGCTAAAGAACATTTGCTGCCTAATTTTGACCGCAAATTTTCCCGACAAATTAGTCGACGACTGAGTAAACTTGGCGTGTCTATCAAATTAAATAGCACTGTTAGCGCGCTAAACGATAGTCAACTAATTATTAACGGGCAAGGCTACGATTCAAAGACTGTCGTTTGGACCGCCGGCGTATCAACAAATCCCTTTTATCAAAATAATAATTTTGCTATGACTAAAAGAGGGAAGGTCAGTGTAGATGTATATCTTCAAGCCGAAGACAACGTCTTCGTATTAGGAGATAATGCTAACACACCTTATAGTGGATTGGCTCAAACTGCATTAAACGACGGTAGTTTTGTGGCTAAAAATTTAATAAGAATGAAAAAAGGAAAGTATCTAAAACCTTACCAGCCTAAAATTCCATTCTCCGTTATTCCAGTTGGTAAAAGATGGGCTGCTACTATTTATAAAAATATTACAATTTTTGGTTTTTTGAGCTCAATTTTAAGACAACTCGGTGACCTAGACGGATATCTAAAACTACTACCACTTTCATCAGCATTAAAATTTTGGCTTAAAGGTTTTAAGGGTGAACCAAAACATTGTCATCGCTGTCAGATTAAACAATAATTTAGTTATAAGTTAGAGGGCACTTTATGAGCAACTATTCAGATGCTTTAGACAAATTAAATCCGTCTCAACTAAAAGCCGTTCAAACTACCGACGGACCGCTGATGGTTCTAGCTGGACCAGGAACCGGAAAAACTCAATTACTGACTACCAGGATTGCTTATATTTTAGAAAATTCCGATACTTTGGCAGAAAATATATTATGTTTAACGTATACTGATTCGGCTACAGAAACTATGAGGCAAAGACTTTTTTCTTTGATCGGCACTGATGCTTACAGAGTGAACATCATGACTTATCATAGTTTTGGAGCTTCGATAATCAGAGATAATACTTTTTATTTTGATGACTTTTTGGCATTTGAACCGATTGATAATCTAAATACCATCGAACTCATTAAAAACATTCAAGAAAATTTACCTTATTCTAATTTAGTTAAAAATAAAAATTATTTAAATCGTATTATCGGCTTAATAAATTCACTAAAAAATAATCTTATAAGTCCTGATGACTTAAGGCTAATCATCAAAAATGATTTGAAATTTATTGATTTTATAAACATACATATTGAGTTGGAGAGTGATAATCTCCAAAAAATAAATAAAAATTCGATAAAATCATTCAAAGTACTTTATGACAAATCTTTCGATTATGAATCTAAGATAAAATTAAAAGAATTTACCTTGAATAATTTAGCTAACAGCTTTAATTCAGATCTAACTCGTACAATTGAACAGTTTAATGAAACTAATTCAACTAAACCCTTAACACGTTTCAAATATGATTGGCTCAAAAAGAATTCACAAAACATGTTTAACATCAAATGGGCTAACCAATACAAGCAGCTCATTAGTGCAGTAGAGGTATTTGAAAAATATAACCAAGACCTACGAAATCGGCAGATGATAGATTATTCTGACATGATCATAGAAGTAATCGATAAGCTTGAATCCGACCTTGAACTTAAATATTCAATCCAGGAAAAGTATCAATACATAATGATTGATGAATTTCAGGACAGCAACGAAGCACAATTTCATTTAGCTCAATTGCTTGTAGATAACCCAGTCCATGAAGGTAGACCGAATATCATGATTGTCGGAGACGATAATCAAGCTATATTTAGTTTTCAAGGCGCAGATTATTCACACATGGTTAAGTTCTTTAAAGCATACCGAGACGTAGAGGTTATATCATTATCGGAAAATTATCGATCTTCCCAGAAAATCATAGATTTATTTGGCAAAATAGCAGATAAAATATCTGATAAATTAGTTGACGAGATACCGGTTAAAAGAGATCGACTATTCCAGTCTAAAAATTCCAAAATACCTAGTTCGATCATAAATCGAATAAATTTTAAAAATGAAACTACCGAATTTGAGGAAATAATTCAAATATCAAAAGATTCTATAGATAAAGGACAGACTATTGCGGTTATAGCTCCAAAACACAAGTATTTAGAAAATTTATTACCATATCTAAAAGCTAACTCCGTTCCAATAATTTACGAAAGACGTGACGATATACTCAAAGACCCATATTTACTCCAAATAATTACCATAGCTCGATTAATTAGCCGATTGTCTAATCCATCGAATAATAGTTCCGACGAAGATCATCTCTGGTCTCGAATTATCTCATTTCCATTTTTAAATTTAAGTACTGAATTTATTGCCAACCTGTCACTTCAGAGTTATCAACAAAAGTTATCCTGGAATCAAATTTTATTAAAAAATAAAACAGTTAAGCTTTTTGCTGAGTTTATCAATTCTTTGGCTCAAAAGTCCGAATTTTACAGTGCTGATGAAATTATGGATTTTCTGATTGGCTCAAAAATATATAACGAAACAAGGTATACCTCGTCTTTTTTCGAATTTTATTTCGGTCAGTATAGCGATTTTAAAGGATTTTATCTATTAATGGATAATCTTTACGTTTTGAGAAATAAATTTAGACAATACCAAAAAACCAGGCACCAGATTCTATCAATTCACGATTTCGTAGGTTTTATAGATTTGAACATAGATAACGAGCAAATAATATTATCAAGCGATATAACTAGCAGCAACGAGCTTAAACTTGAGCTTTTAACAGGTCATAAGGCCAAGGGGAGGGAATTTGATAATGTTATCTTACTTAACGTTAATGAAGAAACCTGGAACGATAAAAAGGGTAACAATCAAAATAGTTTTTCTTTGCCGCCAACATTGAATTTACTACAATATCAGACTGATAATATAAACGAAAAACTTAGATTATTTTATGTAGCCTTATCAAGAGCAAAAAAGAACCTTTTCTTGTTAAATAGTCAGATAGATCTAAATAGTTCAAATACAACACCTCTTTCATTCTTAGATGAAGAAATAAAAAACAGTAGACTATTTTCTCCGTTAATAGATACAACAGGAGTTGATGTTGAAATAAGTGATAAATCATCTAATCTAAGTAAGATGTCCGCTCTATCATATAGCTGGCATCAGAGACATTTAGATGAGTTATCAAACATTCAATTCAAATCTTATGTACAGAATATTTTAACTAATTTCGCTCTAACACCTACTAACTTAAACTCCTACTTAAATTTAGTTAATGAGGGGCCGGATAAATTCTTCTTGAGTCATGTCTTACGATTCCCAAGAGCCCAAAGCCCGGCAGTAGCTTATGGCAATGCAATTCATAATACACTTGAATGGATAAGCAACACATTATCTGAAAACAATAGCTTTAACGACATAGATAAGATCGTTAACCGATTCAAAACAAATCTTTCTAATCAGACTCTACCGAAAAGATTGATCAAAGATCTTGAAGCTAGAGGCGAAAATAGCTTATCTGTTTTCTTTAAAGAGAAGCGTAGTTGGTTAACTCAACCCTCTATAAATGAATACTCACTCAATAATAAAGGAATTGTTTTAAACCAAGATATCCGGCTTAAAGGAAAGATTGATAGGATTAACCTTAACGAAAAATCTAAATCAATCCAAATTATCGACTATAAAACTTCAAAACCTGTCTCGTCATGGACAGAAGATGCCTCGAAGCTACTTCATCAACACCAACTATACTTCTACCAATTACTACTTAAAAACTCTACTCAATTCAAAGATTACCAAATAGAATCAATGTCAATAATTTTTGTTGATCCTAGTGATGATGGTCAAATAAAAGAATTAAAGTTATTTAACGATCCAGTTGAACTAGATAATCTAAAGACTTTAATTGTGGCTGTTTGGGATGAAATAATGTCCCTAAATTTCAGTAAACCGATTTATAAGCCAACGGTTGCTGGCATCAAACAATTCGAAAATTATCTGATAAACAAAAATACCACCCTTTAAACGAGTGGTATTTATTTGTTAGTGTATTTAAAATTTTTATTATCGTCGGCTAGATTTCTTAGCTGACTTTTTAGCGACTGGCTTCTTAGCCCTGGAAGCAGGCTTTTTAGCAGCAGCTACCTCGTTAATAACCGTAAAATTAGTATCATAATTATTTACAGCTACAAGAGCTTCTTCGTTGTCGTCACCTTTGAAGACAAAAAATAAATTGTAGAGGTTAACACCAAGTACTGCACCTAGTACTGGACCAAGTACGTATGTACCCCATACCCAAGCTCTAACACCTAGTGCTAAGGCAGGATTTACAAGGCCAATTGAGGCGGTTGATGAAGCAACCATGGCAACCATGAAAGCTAAACCTGCAACAGCGGCTTTAGTTGAACGAGAAACATTTAAATGAGCTACAGCAGCAAATGCGAAACCAAACAAAGCAGTTCCAAAAGCTTCTGCAACTAAAATTCTAGCAGTATAGTGACCGCCAATAAATGTCAACTTACTTCCTACTAAATAAGTATAAAGATAGTAAGCAGCCCATGCTCCAAGCAACTGTGCTGCAATATATAAAACAGCTCGAACAGTTGATGCTTTTCTAGCTGTCCAAAGAGCAACAGTTAGAGCTGGGTTAAAATTAGCACCCGATACACCGATTAGCGCAAACATCATCATAAAGATGGTTACACCAGCAATTGCAGCGACAAAAAATGGTACGCCGATTGTTGATCTTTGCACGCTCAACACTAACATTGTTAATACTCCCGTTCCGAGAAACTCGGCTACGACAGCAGATACGTTTTTCTTTCCAAACATTTTTGGAACCTCCACTTTAGTTTATAAGTTTAAGATTACATCTATGTTGACTATTTGTAAAGTCCTTGTTAAAAAACATTTTACAAGTGTTATATAATAATGTCATGCTGAAAGATTTTAAAAAGTTTGTTCTAAAAGGCAACGTAGTCGATTTGGCAGTTGCTGTAGTAGTTGGTGCCGCCTTTAACTCTGTCGTCCAGAGCGTCGTTAAAGATTTCATTACGCCTCTTATAAAGGGTATAAGCAAGAACGGAAACTTAATATCCGGAACATGGGTAATAGATAAACGATTTATTTTAAATTGGGGCGACTTTCTAAATAGTTTGCTTTCGTTTTTAATAGTGGCTACTGTCGTATTCTTTTTAGTAGTTCAACCGATTAATAAATTACAGAAAATAGCTAACTTACAAAGTGAACCTGACACAAAAAAGTGCCCTGAATGCTTATCGACTATACCGAAAAAAGCGACTCGATGTAGTTTCTGCACGATAAAAGTTAAATAGCTACTTGTGGTGTCTTCTTCTTTTTAGGCTGGCTACTTGAAGTCTTATAGCCTGTCGGTCGACCATTTTTTGAGCATACTCTAGGCTTACTTGATCCTTTGCTTCTGATTTCAATTTCTGCGCTTTTTCATAAGCAGCTTGGGCTTCAGCTTCATTAATTGAATCTTCATGATCTGCTTCATCTACTAGCAGATTAAGGTTATTGTTATCAACTTCGATGACGCCACCGTTGGTAGCAAAAAATATTCTGTTTCTGTCATTATCTTTTGGATTGACTCGAACACTAATTACACCATTACTCACAACGCTTACAAGCGGCATATGATCCGTTAATACTCCAATTTGTCCATCAAGTGTAGGAAGAACAACCTCAGATACTTCTGAATCGAATTTAGTACCCGTTTGTGAAACTAATTTAAAATGAAACATTATTTGGCCTTACTAATTGTTGAAATATCACCCTTCATATAGAAGTCGCTTTCAGTCCGATCATCATACTTACCGGAAAGTATCTCGGCAAATGCGTTAACTGTATCCTCTAGTTTGACATACTGACCGCTATTTCCTGTAAATTGCTCAGCCACGAAAAACGGTTGTGATAAAAATCTTTGGATTTTTCTAGCCCTATAAACAGTATTTTTATCCTCATCAGATAATTCTTCCATCCCAAGTATCGAAATAATGTCTTGAAGATCTTTGTATCTTTGAAGAATTCTTTGAACTTCTCGTGCCGTATCATAATGTTTTTGTCCGACAATTTCTGGGTCAAGAATATTAGAGCTTGAATCCAGTGGATCAACAGCCGGATAAATTCCAATTTCAGTCAAAGCACGGTTTAATACAATTGTTGAATCTAAGTGAGCAAATGTAGTTGCAGGAGCCGGGTCAGTTAAATCGTCAGCTGGAACATAAATTGCTTGGACGGAGGTGATAGAGCCTTCTTTAGTGGTAGTGATTCTTTCTTGTAGTTGACCCATTTCTTGAGCCAGCGTCGGCTGATATCCAACGGCGGAGGGCAGACGTCCTAGCAGTGCAGAAACCTCAGCCCCTGCCTGAGTAAATCGAAATATATTATCAATAAATAGAAGTACATCGCTACCTTGATCTCTGAAACCTTCGGCTATAGTCAAGCCAGATAACGCTACCCTAAGTCTGGCGCCTGGGGGCTCATTCATTTGACCAAAGACTAGTGCAGTATTTTTTAATACATCTGCTTCTTTCATTTCGTGATATAAGTCATTGCCTTCTCTCGTTCTTTCACCAACACCTGCAAAAACAGAATACCCAGAGTGAAATTTGGCAATGTTATTAATTAACTCTTGGATTAATACTGTTTTTCCAACACCGGCGCCACCTAATAATCCGACCTTGCCACCACGAGTAACAGGACAAATCAGGTCTATGACTTTGATTCCAGTTTCCAAAACCTCTATTTTACCGGATTGATCAATTAAAGCAGGTGGTAGACGATGTATTGAGGCAAGAGTATCAAAATTATTTTCTTGATCATCGATTGGTTCTCCGATAACATTAAACATTCTACCCAACGTCTGTTTGCCAATCGGTACTTGAATGGGTTTGCCTGTGTCAATAACTTCTACGCCACGGGCTAAACCATCAGTTGAGCTAAGAGCAATCGAGCGGATTGAGGTTTCACTTAGATGTGAGGCAACTTCAAGCACGACCTTCTTACCGTCTAATTTAAGTTCTAGTGCATTATTTATCTGCGGAAGATTACCTTCGCTAAACTCTACATCAACAACTACTCCTACTATTTCAATCACTTTTCCGGTGCTCGTTTTTTTCGTTACAGTTTCAGCCATATTTATTCCTTCCTATTTTTATGCTTTCATTGCTTCAACACCACCTGATATTTCAGCAAGTTCTTGGGTTATCCCGGCTTGACGAGCGGTGTTTAGTTCTAGGGTGTAATCTTCGATTAAGTCTTTAGCATTATCAGTGGCATTTTTCATAGCCATCATACGCATAGAGTGTTCTGAAGCCAGGCTTTCAAGGATTGATTGCCATAGTTGAGCCTCAATTAACCTTGTAGTAATTTCATTAATAACACTATCAACATCAGGCTCAAAATTAGAAAAATGTGAAGTTGAATTATCTGTTAAACCGTCGACATCAGCAGAAGCCGGTAGAGCTTGAATTTTACTAACTTGCTGATTGATATTAGAAATAAATTTAGTGTATATGATATCAACTTGGTCAACGTTTTCAGACAAATACTCTTTGATTAGTGAGTTTAGAATAGGTCTAATATCGTTAGCTGTCGGTTGATTATCGAGATTGTTATAGACGCTGACCAAATCAACTGATTCGATTCTTCTTGCGAAATGTGCGGCTTTATTACCAATTGCGATTACCTTTACTTTGACAGAATTTTTTTGATCTTCTTCTAATAGGTTTGAAAGAAATCGCTGAATATTAGAGTTATAGGCTCCAGCTAAACCGGTATTTGAGGAAATTACAATGTAGAGTTTAGTTTTAACGGGTCTTTGCTTAAAGAAAACATAGTTTTTAAGTTCACCAATACCAGATAGTTTTTGCATCAGGGAAGCGGCTAGGTCTGAATAACTCCGACTTCGAGCTGCATAATCTTGAGCCCGTTTCATCTTAGAAGCAGCCACCAATTGAAGTGCCTTGGTAATCTGACGAGTACCTTTAATAGAATTGATTCGTCTTTTTAAAACGATTATCGATGTCATTTATTGTCCTCTTTATCGATAAAACTATCTGCAACTTCTTTAGCAACTTTTAATATTGCTTTGTTATCATCATCGTTCGGTTTATCGCCAATATTTATCCTCTTAACTAGTTCTTTGGAAAGTTCAAGTTCTTTCAAGAACATATCTTCAACATGTTTAATTTTTTCTACTGGTATAGAGTCAAAAATACCATTGGTAGCGGCATAGAGAGAGGAGTACATTTGCCAAATTGAATAAGGTGAATACTGCGATTGTTTTAAAAGTTCGGTTAACCTTTGACCTCTTTCAATAGTTTTCTTTGTTTCAGTATCTAAATCAGTTGAAAACTGACTAAATGAGGCGAGCTCTCTAAACTGAGCTAAATCAAGCTTAAGCCCTCCGCCGACTGATTTAATGGCTTTAGTCTGAGCCGAGCCACCAACTCTCGAAACTGATAATCCAACAGAGATAGCTGGTCTAATACCTTGATAAAAGAGATTTGTTTCAAGAAAGATCTGACCATCAGTAATAGAAATAACATTAGTTGGAATATATGCACTTATATCGCCGGCTTGAGTTTCTATAATTGGTAAAGCTGTTAATGAACCACCGCCTAAATCATCACTTAACTTAGCAGCTCTTTCAAGTAATCGAGAATGAAGATAGAAAACATCTCCTGGATAAGCTTCTCGGCCCGGTGGACGCCTAAGCAGCAATGACATCTGACGGTAGGCTTGAGCATGCTTTGTTAAATCATCAAAAACAATCAGGGCATGCATTGAATTATCCCGAAAATATTCTCCGATAGTAGCACCAGTGTAAGGTGCAAGATATAGCATGGCGGCAGGGTCAGCCGGACTGGTAGCGACAATAATTGTATTGTCCATAACTCCCTCTTTTCTCAATCTTTCTTCTAGAGCAGCGACTTTAGATAATTTTTGACCAATCGCCACATAAATATTGATTACACCTGTTTTTTGTTTAGTTTGATTAATCATGGCATCAACGGCGATAGCAGTTTTGCCTGTTTGACGATCGCCGATAATTAATTCTCTCTGTCCTCGGCCAATTGGAACAATTGCATCAATTGCCATAATGCCGGTCATCATTGGTTCAAAAACACCTTTTCTAGCTAATACTCCAGGTGCTATTTTTTCAACTCTGGATGTTTGCTTGGCATTAATCGGACCATGACCATCTAGCGGTCGACCCAATGGATCAACAACTCGTCCAACTAATTCCTGGCCAACCGGTACTTCTAATACTTTTCCAGATAGCTTAACTTCGGCGCCAGCTTTAATTTGGCTGTCGTCACCCATTAATACGGCACCTATTTCATCGTAAGCTAAGTTAAAAGCGAAAGCAGTTATAATCGAACCGTCATCGGCAGTAATTTCCAGCATTTCATTATAACCACATTCTGTTAGGCCATAAATCCAGACAATTCCATCACCAACTCTTGTCACGATGCCGACAGAAGCAATTTCCGGTTTATTTTTAAGAGAATTTATTGCTTCTTTAATCTCACTAGATAATTGCTTTATTGATAAATCGGCCACGTTACATCCTTTCCTTTGAAGTAAATCTAATCAACTGGTTAAGTTTATTTTTAACAGACAAATCGAGCGTATGAGTTGGGAATTCCAATTTAATGCCACCGACTAAATTTTTATCTATAATTTGATCTAAAATAATTCGCTTAACATTTGGGAAATAGGTTTTTATTAAATCTTTAATACTAATGATGCTAGGTTGATCTAGTGTAAAAGCAGAGTAGAGTTTAACGTCCAAAACTCCTTCAGACAAACGATAAACACTAACATCTCTCAGGATTGATTCTAGGTCATCGATTAAATTATTATCTAGAACATAGTCGGCTACTGCCATACTTAAGCTTTTAGAATTATGTTTTTCGTCAAGGCTTTTAAGCGCAATCGTCTTAGCAAGTTTTAGTCGGTCAATTGTCATATAACTAAACCTGCTGTTCCTTTAAAGTTTTTTCGATTAAAATTTTATCCTCAGAGCTATCTAGCTTCTTCTTTAATATTGCACTTGATGTATCGCCGATTAAAGTTAAAATATCAGACTCTAGTTTTTGCTTCATTAAAGCGGCTTCTGAATTGATCTTTTCTTTAGCTTCCTTGAGGACGTTCTCGGCTTTTAGAACGGCATCATCTTCAGCTTTTTTGACAAGATTTTTAGCTGACTCTTCAGCATCTGAAATAATTTTATCGGCCTTAATCCTAGCATTATGCAATTCATGGCTTACTTTTTCTTCCAAATCTTTTTCTTTTTTCAATAACTGGTCGCCTAGAGTGACGCCTTGTTCGATTTTCTGTCGTCTTTCATCAAGCATTTTAATAATTGGTTTAAAAGCCCATTTCTTCAAAACTAAATAACCTAGAATAAAAGTTATTAATTGAATCACAAAAGCCGACGAACTGACGCCGAGAGCGCCTAGACCGCTTGAACTAGAAGCAAAATTAGTGAAGAAGTATCCCATCTTAAATATCAGTTACCCTATTTGACAATAAAGATTGAAGCGAAGGCGAGTAGACCAAACAACTCAACGATTGCAACGAAAATTAAAGCCTGACCCAAAAATTTGGCTGCTTCTGGGTTTCGACCAACTGCTTGAAGGTAGTTACCACCAATAAGTCCAATACCAATACCTGGACCAATAAATCCTCCACCAATCATCAAGCCTTTGGCAATGATTGCTGTATTAACTGCTGTAGCTAAAATCATCTAAATTAAAACTCCTGTTTATCTATTTTTTATAATAATGTCTTTACTTATACATTGTTCCAGAAATCAACTATTCTATCAAGTCGTTTCGGCGTGTTCCTCTGATTTGTGATTAACAACTATGGCTAAGTACATGACCGATAAGATAGTAAAAATATATGCCTGAAGAGCAGTAACGAATAGTTCAATCAGAGTAAATGGCAGTGCTGTTAGAGGCGCAAGTATGTGGCCTAAATAAGAGAAGACTGCTATTACTATCTCGCCAATAGCAATGTTCAAAAAAAGTCGAAGCGATAAACTAAGAACTCTTGTTGCGTCAGTTATCATCTCGAGAACTCCGATAATTAAGAAGAGTGGATTTTTTGGGCTACCGACAAAAAAATGTCTCAGATATTCAATCAAACCACCAGATTCTTTAATAGATGAATAGTAGACATAGACCATCGTAATAGCTCCCATAGCAAAAGTCGCGTTTAGATCAGCTGTAAATGGTCGAAAAAGCGGAAAACCAAGCAGTGTGAAGCCTTCTCCAACAAACGGTAATAAGCCTAACCAGTTATTCAGTAATATGAAAAAAAACAGAGTCACGAAATATGGACGATACTTCTTTGATTTTTCTTTATTTTCAAAGCTAGTCTCAACGGTGTTAACGATAAACTCTGTAGCAACTTCTACTAGTTGGATTGGACCTTTTTTTGGAAAAATTGTCATCCTTCGAGCTGCCCAGATTAGCATTAAAAACATTAATAAAAGAGAGATCCAGCCATAAAATTCGGAGTTAGTTATGACAATTTTACCGACATGGAAAATTACCCCCGGAGCAATGTGAACAATCGGACCTGCGTCAGCCAAGTTTTTTAAAATAAATGACATAATTTAATTACTTATCTTCTTTGGTTAAATTTTTATCGAGTAATGTATTTTTAGTTAAACTTTTATATGAGTTCCAAATCACTAAAACAGAAAGCGAAATTCCAATCATTAGACCAACTAAAGTGTACAAAGGGTTAGTCTTTAAATGACTATCCAGCGTTAGGCCAATAAAAAGAGGTACTAAAATTGAAATTAAAAGTTGTAAACTCATACCAAGAACAGAAATATTAAAAACTTTCTGAATTTGGTTGTCTTTTACCTTTTTTTGGCCCACGGATTTTAAACTTCTTACTTTCATAAACAGATTAACACATTTTTAAAAAAAGCTCTAACTATTGCTTCGACATAAACATAAGGTTAGAATTTAAATATGAATAATCAACCGAAAGTAATAATTTATACTGCCGTCTGGTGTGCTTTTTGTCATGCCGCAAAGGAATATTTAAATAAACTAGGCGTCGTTTTTGAAGAACGAGATGTTGAAAAAGACCCAAATTTTGGCATGGAAGCTGTTAACAAAAGTGGACAAAGGGGTATACCGGTCTTAGACATTGAAAACAACATTATAGTAGGTTTCGATCGGCCGAGGATTGATGCAGCTCTTAAAAGTCACAAACTAATTTAGATTTTGCCTAGCATTCATTGATAAAATACGCTATTTATGTTATAATAGTGCAATGAAGCATCACGCCTATGAAAGTGGTCCTATCAGTGAGATAGATCAGTTTGTGATTATTGGAAACTCAAACAGAAAAGGCTTACCGAAAGCAGCTCAGGAATTGGCTGAATTTATAAAAATAGAGACCAATAAAGATGTTGAAATTGTTGAATCAGGACAATCCGTTAATGAATCAGTCGACAGATTAACCGACCGAGGTATTGCAGAAGTACCATCAGCTATTGTGATTTTAGGTGGTGATGGAACTATTAACCACACACTAGAAGCAACCAGAATTATCGGAAACCCAGGTGTATATAACATTATTACTGATTACTACGGCGGTGCTAGAGATATTAGTTATAACATTAAAAAACAAACGCCAAGAAAATACCCACAACTATTAGAATATAATTTGTCAGGCTTGCAAGAAGCTTCACTCTATCCGATTGAAATAGAAATCAATGAAAACACCGAGTTAGTTGCTTATAATGTTTTTTCAATTGGACGAACTGCTTTGATGGCTGAACAAATCAATAAGATTAGAAATAAAACCAGAGGACCAAGGCCGTATAGAATTGCTCGAGAAACTCTCTCAATTATAGATGCTAAATTATTATCAATACCTAGCTTTAAAGCAAAAGAGCATAATGATAACAGTGATTATCTTCATATCCAAGACTTAATTGCAGCTAAATCTGAAAGGTTTGGTTTAATCTTTAAATCTGATATCAACATACTGAACCGGGAATTCGGAGTTTATGAATTTGATGAAATTAGTGCCGGAATCGTAGCCAGACTAGCTTCTCAAAGAAAGTTTAAGCCAGATTTTATAGCTAGGAACGATCAGGTTATCGATTATACGGTTATCGGAGAAAACTTATCAATCCAGACCGATGGGGAAGTCGATAGACTATCAGAAAAAGAAAATGTTATACGATTTAAAAATGCCGATAAACCAGCTAAAATACTTATAGCTACATGAGAAAACCAAAATTATATATATTTGTCGGCTACCCAGGAGCCGGCAAGACTACAACTGCTCTTATTATCAAGGAAGCTACCAACGCTAGACATATTTGGGTAGACCTTGAAAGAAAAGCTAGGTTTGGTGGACAAGATTTTACTCCAGCTGATACAAAAGAGCTCTATCGGGAACTTGACGTAGAAATTGAAACCTACTTACAAAGAGGTGAGGATGTCATTTTTGATACTAATATTAATATGTTCAAGGACCGACAATTTTTAAAAGACTTAGCAATTCGCAACGGCGCTGAAGTAGTTCTGATATGGCTAACTACCGATAAAGAAATAGCCAGAAAAAGAGCTTACATGGATTTCGGTGAAGACAATTTGAGAGTTTTAGGAGCAATGGACGATTCGACTTTTAATAAAATTGCTAACCGTCTTGAATATCCTGTCGCGGAGGAAAATCCAGTAAAAATTGATGGTACTAAGTTTTCTAAAAATGAAATAATTAAATTGCTAGATTTAAATACTAGTAAGTCTTCGCTTTAAGCTCTTTTTATAATACAGTGCGTTTAAGAATACATACCAGTAAAAAATAAACAGCGAAGACCAGATAATATAGAAATAAGGACTCAACCTTCTGTTGTGCTCTCGGTAAGTTGCAACGGTTTTATTGGCATAGTCAGAGACTTCGTTAATATTCCTGGAGAATCGTCGACAGGATATTTTAGCGGTAAGTTCTGTTGAAAAGATTACTTTAAAAGATAGGTTATTCAGGTGTATCGCTATATCTAGATCTTCATGAATATACTCGTCATTACAGACCGACTGTTTTATTTTTAACCAAGCCTGCTTACTAATTGCCATATTAGCACCGTATAAAAATAAATTACCTGGCATTTTATTAGATAATCCAGATCTAAAAAAATGATCTATTATACTGTTGAATTTTGGCCACAGTCCATCATAGTACCCGACTTTACCGGAAACAGCGCTAATTGATTTATCTTTAAATATTTCTTTGACGGTTTCAACCCAAATATCATCTAGGATTGTGTCGGCATCTATCCGGCCAATTATATCGCCCGAAGCATAATCAAATCCTGTGTTTCGAGCATAAGATATACCTTGTCTATTCTCTCGAATAATCTTGATGAATTTATACTGTCTAGCAATTGAGATAGAGGCGTCGCTTGAGTTATTATCAACTACGATTACTTCGTCTGGCATTACGGTCTGTCTAGAAATAGATTCAAGACATGCCTTCAAAGTATCTTCTTCATTGTATACTGGTATAACGATACTTAATTTCATTTATATTGTTTAATTATATGCCAAAACTACTTAAGAAAAGCTGGAAAAAACCACTAGTCTGGTTGAAAAAATATTATAACGGGGATTTATGGCATAAGATTGTTGTCATATTCCTAGCTTTTATTTTTGTATCGACTATTTTTATGTATTCTATTGCCGAGTGGTATATTCATTCCGAAAATAATATCCCAATTAGTTACGGAGTTAGTTTTATTCCCGATTATGCGGAGTCCCTGGGTCTAAATCCAAAGACCACCATGCAGTCACTTTTAAATATCGGCGTTAAGCAGTTTAGATTGACATCTTATTGGTCCGATTTAGCTCCAACAGCGACAACTTACGATTTTTCGTCGCTCGATTGGCAATTTGATTTAGCTAAACAGTACCACGCCAAAATAACTTTAACTATTGGACTAAGACAACCAAGATGGCCGGAATGCCATATGCCAAATTGGGCTCTTAATGAACCAACAACCACTTGGGAAAATCAGCTATACGCATTCATCAAAACGGTTGTTAATCGTTATAAGGTCTCGCCAGTACTAGCGAATTATCAGCTGGAAAACGAATATTTCTTAAAAGGCTTTGGTACCTGCACTAACTTCAGTAGGCAACGACTAGTCCACGAGTATAATTTAGTGAAATCACTCGACTCTAAACATCCGATAATTTTAGGAAGAAGTAACAATGCTATGGGGATACCGCTTGGTAATCCAAAACCGGATTTATACTCAATTTCTGTTTATACTAAAGTCTGGGATGCGGCCGTAACGCACCAATACCTGGCTTATCCGTTTCCGTCATGGTACTACGGTTTCTTGGCCGGTATACAGAAGCTACTGCTCGGAAGGAATATGGTGATTGATGAAATGCAAGCAGAGGCTTGGACGCCTGATGGAAAATCAATCACACAAACCAGCTTATCTGAACAAAATAAGTCGATGAACGCGGCCGATTTGAAATATAGT
>JAJXVX010000030.1 GCA_021781915.1 bacterium | reverse complement strand
ATATGGTTCGTTAAGCAGCCTTAGGTTTCTGTAAATATTAATAGCCTCTTTCGGTTTCTTATTGAAAACAAATCTTATCAAATTAAAAATATTTGCATCAATACTTAAATCACATAACAAATTTATATTGTCGACTGATATATTTTTGTTATACATAACTAATTTATCTATTTCAGTTGATAAGCGTTGTTTATCGACAGAAACATTGTCCCTCAGGTATTTGGCAGTGTTTAGATTAATTTCACCACCAACATCTTTAGCATACCGTTGGATCCAATTTACTAAGTTAAAATTTTTATTCGAATCAAAAATTACTAAATTAGTTTTTTCTTTAATATCTTTGCTAAGCTTAGTTTTGTTATCGAGTTTATTAAAAATTAAATAGACCTCGTTGTTTATAGATTCATGATTAATTAATCGTTCTATAAAATCAGATACCCTAGCCGTTAAGTCGGTTACATAGAGCAGATAAAGACTACTGCTTGAAAACATAGTTGACGATAAAATCCTATCAAGTAAATTAACTAAACTATTGTCGTCGACAAAAATTTTGACAATTGATAATCGGCCATTCTCTTTAGAAAAATCTTCTTCGGTCTTAGATAAGTATTTTTTTAGTTCGAAGAAATCATCACCAATTAAAGTTGTAATCATTATTCTACCATTGTAGCCTTCTGACAATTGGGACACAAATGAGTCCCTCTGCCAGCTACCCTAATTTTAATGATCGTACTGTGGCAAACGGGACAAGATTGATTTTCCCGCCTAAAGACATTGGCGAATTCAAGATAACTACCTTTTTTGCCTTCGGCATTAACATAGTTTCGATCGGTTGAACCACCTTTTGAAATACTTAGTTCCAAAACCTGTCTAATCGAATTAATCAAACTGTTTATTTTTTGATTACTCAGATCTTTAACGAGAGTCTTTGGATGAATTTTTGATAAGAATAAGCTTTCATCGGCGTAGATGTTGCCAATACCGGCGATAACAGACTGGTCTAATAAACTGGCTTTAATATTAGATCTTGGGTGTTTTTTTAAATTACTTTTAAAAACTGCGGGGCTTATATCGGCGAGTGGTTCAGGACCGTGTTTTGAAAAATATTCCTGATCAGACAACAACTCAGTTGGAATAACCTTTATCCAGCCAAATTTTCTTTGATCATTAAAAAATAATTTTGCTCTCGAAAGTTCAAATATCACACGTGTTGATCGGTCAGGTAAGTCATTAATTAAAGAATCATTGGGATGTCCGGCACCAAATCTTGTATCATCGGAAACATAAACTAGCTGGCCAGTCATTTTTAAATGGATCAATAGCGAATAGTTGCTTGATAAATCAATCATCAATAATTTAGCTCTTCGGCGAATATTAATTATTTCTTTACCTAAAATAAAATTATCGACATCGGCTTTATTATTTGGAAAACTTTTTAAATTCAAAACATCGATTTTTAAAATCTTTTTTCCGGTGATCAATTTAGTAAGACCAAGCTTGATTGTCTCTACTTCGGGTAACTCTGGCATACTATTATTATAACTGTTAAACTGATGATCATTAATGGATTTAATTAAAGATATACTAGCCGGGAAAAATTTTGACGAACCATCATCAATTGGGGCTGTTAAAAAATACATTAAAACTAATTTCAATTCAGAAGCAGTAGTTTCAATATCAAAAAACAATATTATAGTTAGCGTTAAAAGTTCATCACTAGCTTCTCAGCTTAGATTAAGACAGGTAGATTTGTCTCAAAAATGCGATCTTGGAAACTTGAATCTGGTTATTAGAACTGTTTAAAAATTCAAATTATTAATGTATTGGAAGTAATTTGGTACTTGTTTTTGAAAAAGACTAAGAGTATTTTGAAAATTTCCTCGATAAGTATAAACATCGCCGTAGCAATTAGTTATCCAAGCGTTAACTATATTAGTATTATCTCTATTGAACCTAAAGACATAGGTGTCGCCTAGTGAACAGAGACCAATTGGACTAGACAATGAATTGGTCTTAGGCGCTGAATCAAAACCATTTATATATAAAGCTCTTAAGAACGCGTCAAAACTGTTTTGACTATTAGGAAAGGTTTGGTTAACTATTACACTATCGTCATAGCCCTGCATAACTTGCAAATTAATTTCTGTCGAAGAAACTGAAATCTTGGCTTCGTTATGGTTTGAAGGAGAAACAATTGGTCCATTAATATCCAAAGTTGCCACCGCATTAGTCTTGGAATAAGCAGAAAAACGGCTAATTTCTTGTTGTAACTGAGCCGGGTTAGTTTTCGGATTATTGGAAAAAAATAAAACTAACGCCAATATAATCAAAGCTAAACTAAAAACAAATGCTACTAGATATCTGGTTAAATTCATAGTTTCTTTCCTCAGAAATACATATTTTATCATTAAATGATGATTATTGCAAGTCTAAGCTGAAAAACTCAAAGGTCACCCCAGTTATCGGCGACTTCTATGTCGACCTTCAACTTAACTTTTAAGTCAGAGGTATTTTCCATCGTATTTTTAATAGCTTGGCTTACTATATCAACTTGGCCTTCCCTACATTCAACTAAAACCGAATCATGTATTTGCAAAACCAGTCTGGCGTCAAATTTTTCAGTTTCAAGTAGATCATCGATTTTAATCAAGGCGAGTTTCATCAAATCCGCTTCAGTCCCTTGAACTGGCATATTTATGGCAGCTCTTTTAGCGGCTTCTCTCAACATGAAGTTAGCTGAATTTATATTAGGGATCGGTCGTCTTCGGCCAAATTTAGTTTCGGCATATCCATTCTTCTTCGTAGTATTGATAACTTCTTCCATAAAATCGAACAATGGTCGATGCAATGTTTTATATTTTTCAATGAAATCATTGGCTTCTTTTAGCGTCATTGCGGTTGCTTCAGATAATCCATGACCACTCATGCCATATAATATTCCAAAATTTATCGCTTTAGCTGCTCGACGCATTTCTTTGGTAACTTCACTAGGCTGACAACCATAGACTTGAGCAGCTGTTAAAGTGTGAATATCAGTAAACTCTTGGTTAAATAAATCAATTAAATCATGGTCGTCAGCTAAATCAGCGGCTATTCTAAGTTCAAATTGAGAATAATCTGCCGATATTAGTTTATAACCCGGTTTTGCCACAAAGGCTTTTCTTATATTGCGGCCTAGTTCTGTCCGGGTAGGTATATTTTGTAGATTAGGCTCCACGCTAGACAATCTGCCTGTTTGAGCAATCGTCTGATTATAAGTTGTGTGGATTAAACTATCTTTGTCCACCAAAGCCGGCAATGGATTTAAATATGTATTCTGAATTTTAACTACTTCACGATATTGAATAATAAAACCGACTATAGGATGTTTTTCAATTATTTTTTCAAGTTGATTTGAATCAGTTGAATAACCTGTTTTATTTTTCTTTATACCAAAAGTCGGAATTTTTAAATCGCCAAAAATAATTTCCGATAATTGAATTGGACTAGCTATATTAAATTCCCTGCCAGCTAGTTTATAGATTTCCGAGGTTAGGTTATTAATCATAAAATCAATTTTTTTGTTGAAATCATTCAAAAAATTTACATCAACTCGAATGCCTGAATTTTCCATTTTGGCGAGAACTGGGATTAATGGAAAGTCCATTTTATCCAAAATACTTATAAGTCTGACCTGTCCCTGTATTTCTTCAAGTATTAGATCATAAATTTCATGTATAATGGCCGATAACTCATCACCTCGCGACATTAATTCCTGATCATCCAAGTCATTAATTTGTAACGAGTCGTAGTTAATGTAGTAGGCTGCCAAGCCGGCCAAACTTTGATCTTTAACAAGCGGCGACATGAGAAATGAAGAAACCAAAATATCATGAAAATCAGTCGGTGGATTTATATTACATTGATAACAAAAATTAAATAATTTTTTTAAGTCATAACCGACAATTTTTTTATTCAATATATTAGACTTTTTTAACCAATCTATAAAATTAAATTGTCCGATAGATTTAATATCGAAAATATAAACAACGTCGTTTGATTTAGTCATAAAAACGGACAGGTTTTTAAATTCCTTGTCAGTAAATCGATAATAAATAGACAGTACATTGCCATCTGTCTTCAAATCTTTTAGGTCATTTTTAGTCCGAATGAATTTTTTACTAGGAAGATTAAGGCCTTTGTCGAAAACACTAGAAACGTCAGATTTTTCGATATTAAATAACTCCGAAACTGGTTTAATCAGACTTTTAAAGTCGAATTGATTTAATAATTCAATCAATCTGTTTTTATCAACTTTATCGTGATTTTCTATATTGAAATCTATTGCCACTGGCGCATCAATCCAAATTTTGGCCAAGTCCTTACTTAGATAAGCCATGTCCTTGTCCTTTTCTAATTTAGTGGCTAGTTTAGGATTGATTAGAGCAAGATTGTCGTAAATATTGTCTAAATTTTGGTATTGTTGCAACAGACTGATAGCAGTTTTCTCACCTATTCCGGAAACACCGGGAATATTATCTGAACTGTCGCCTTTTAAAGCTTTTAGATCCAGAAATTGTTCAGTTTTAATACCATACTTCTCTTCAAAAGAGTCTGGTGAAAATTGTTCAATATGACTAAGCCCCTGTTTGAGCACATAGACATGAACAGTTGGACTAATCAATTGCAGCATATCTAAGTCAGACGTAACAAGATAAGTATTAATGTGTTCTTGAGAGGCTTTGAGAGCTAACGATCCCATGATATCGTCAGCTTCATAGTCATCAAGCTCAAACATATGCCAACCCAGCGCATCGATTAATTCCATTAAATAAGGTACTTGTTGATAAAAATCATCAGGAGCCGGTTTTCGATTAGCCTTATACCCTGGGTACATTTGTCTTCGCCGTCTGATGTTTGTCTTAGGTTTATCCCAAGCAACTGCCACATGGTTGGGCTTCAATCTTTTTATTACCTCTAAAGCCATCACACTAAAACCGTAAATGCCGCCAGTCGGTAGCCCATCCTTATTGGATAAATTAGGCATAGCATAGTAGCCTCGGTAAAAAACACTCTTCCCATCAATTATGACAAGAGTAGACTTGTTATCATTATTCATCTATATTTAGTATAAACCCTTGGACTGTCTTTTATAGGGAAAACAAAAAATAAGCATAAGTTTTAAACATCTTAAACTATAATTAAAATACAATGTCGTTCGCTGTTGATAAAAAATTTTTGGAACTAAACGAAACAGAAGTATTAGAATATTTAAAAGTTGATAAAAATGGTTTATCCGACAAACAAGCAATCAACAGAATACTTAAATACGGTACTAACTCTCTTAAAAATTATTCTTCTAAAATTCTTTATCAAAAATCTAACATCATCGGGTTTAGATTAAAGACATTTTACTATTTGCTATTATTTGGACTTTCAATCGCAGTATCTAATTATTTGTTGCTTACTATGCTGATATTTATTTTCTTCATAGAATTAATCGGTTTATTTAAAATTAATCATAAAATCGAAGACGACATTTTTAAGTTTTTAAGACTTAAGCTAGCTAAGGTTAGGCGAAATAATAAATCAATTAAACTTTCTCCTGAAGATATTACAGTGGGAGACATTATCTATTTTCAAAAAGGCGATATAGTACCGGCCGATATTAGAATTATTGAAATAAACCAAGATATTTTAATTGAGGACCTGCTCTACTCTAATTTTCCAAACTTTGTTTTTAAAAATTTAAGAAAAAAACCAAGATCCAGATATTTGGACAATTTCATTTTTGCTGGCGAGAAAATAATTGATGGCGAAGGATTGGGCGTAGTTATACAAATAGGAATGTTAACAAGGCTTGGTAGAATTTTATCTTTAGAACAAGTCATTGATAAGCCAATATCTGATTTTGCATTAATTAAAGGGAAAATTTCCCAAATTATAATGCTGACATCTATTTTTATAGCAATACTTTTT
>JAJXVX010000005.1 GCA_021781915.1 bacterium | reverse complement strand
GTGCGAGCCATAAAAGAAGATAGAAATTAGAATTTATTTTTTTATTCCGAGAATCAGATAAAAAAATCAAAATTTAATATAGATAAATTGATATAATAATCTGTAATGAATATTGGGATTATAGGACAAGGCTATGTCGGAAAACATCTTGCGGATTTTTTTGAACATAATAATTACGATATTGTAAGATATTCGCTAGAAAAAGAGTATATAGATAATATTAAACAAATCAGCAATTGTAACATCGTCTTCATAGCCGTTCCTACTCCTACTATAAACAATGTCTGCGATTTAAGTATTGTAGAGGAAGCATTGAATTTACTTAAAGAAGGAGCTACTGCTGTAATAAAATCTACTTTAATACCAAGTTCTGTTAAGAAATTACAGGTTAAGTTTCCGAAAATAAAAATACTTTACTCACCAGAATTCTTGCGAGAAAAAAAGGCAAAGTATGATACATTACACCCAAAAAGGAACATCATTGGAATACCTATTAAATCTGAAGAATACTACGAATTAGCAAAAAATATTATTAGTATATTACCAAAATCTAAAACTGAAATAATAACAGATTCAACCTCTGCAGAACTAATTAAACACATTAGTAATTTTTATTTTGTCATGAAATCGGTTTACATGAACATATTTTATGATTTCAGTGAACTTCATAATGGAAATTGGAACGATATTTTAGATGGAATTACGAGCGATTCAAGAATTGGAAAAAGTCACACAAAAATTTTTTCAGACAAAGGAAGGGGTGCAGGTGGAAATTGTTTGATCAAGGATTCAGAGGCATTAATCAATTATCTGAAAGAAACCATGGATAGCGATCACATACTATTATTAGAATCAATAAAAGATTTGAATTTAGGCTTTTTATACAACTCAAAAAAAGATTTAAATATATTGACTAAAATATACGGCCAGAAAGAAAACTACAAATAAACATTCTTATTTGTTTTTAAAAAATCGAAAGAAAGTTTTATTTAATTTCATTTAAAGCATCTGTGATTTGAGCTGAAGGATTGAATTTATATTCGACACCTCTAATTAGCACTACCGGTTTATTGGTACCTCTTTGACCCATAATCAGAGCCGCAGATGCTGCGAGCATATCGCATAAAGTTTCTTCCGATCTACTGAGTTTTCCGTCATCGGAAACGGATTCAGAAACTCGTAAAGGGGGAATACCGTAGATACCGATTGCAAGCTGCGTAGCTCCTTTTTTGTCCACACGTCCATCACTATCTGTAATTATCACCCCAACATTAGTGCCAGTAACTGCGAGAATGTGTTGGCCTATTCTTTTAGCGCTTTCGTCTGGATTTTCGGGTAATAGAATTACTGTATCCTCATCAATTTTATCTACACCGAAACTCGTTAACCTTAACCCATTTGGTAACCATCCACCAATGTAACTACCGTTGATTTCAAGCCGGCTGTCGTCGTTTTTTCCTGTTTGGTCTATTATTACCTGAATCGTTCGCGGATCTTTCCTCGCTATTTTTTCATGTATTTTTGTTGCCGTTTCAGAAACTTTTATATTTGAAAGTTTCAGCTTCCTATTCTCTGTTATTGATACAACTTTAGATGCTACGCATAGAATATCATTTTCTTGGAGTAAAAGACCTGAACCGGTAATTGCCTCAGAAATAATTGACTCTAGATTATGCCCATTTTCAATATGAGGTATATTTTCAAGGCTTTCAATCGTAATTTTATGATTCATACTTTAATTCCTTCACTATTTAATAATAACCTAGTAGCCATTATAGTACGAGAGGACATCTCATATTTATTAATTTTTGCGTGAGTTTCCACTGTAAAAATAAGTTCATTTTTACTGTATTTTAAAATTTTGTGTATTATTTTGCTATAATCAATTATTCCTTCACCTACAGGTACGTATTGCTTTATACCATCAGCCAATGCATAGTCTTTTAAATGAATGTACATTAATCTTGGTGAAATGCTTTTGATAAAATTTATCGTAATATCACTGTTTAACTCGATTAAATTAGCGACGTCAAACCAAAATTTTAAGCGGTTATGGTTGTTTAGTTCGAATACTTTAACTATCTCAGCCGGGCTATTAATTATACACACAGGTTCGTTTTCTAGTAATAAGTCGATTTTAGCCTGATTTGCATAATCTAAAGCAAAATCAAGAAGCGGATCACCTACAAATATCTCAGCTGCATTTTTAGTTTTTCCTAAACCAGAAAATATTCTAATTTTTGAAACATTTAATTCATTTGCAATATCTATAGTTCGTTTAATGTAATCTTTTTTTTGATTTAGATCTAATCTTGGATTAAAACCAAAGCTATCATGAACAATTTCTGGATCATCAAAATTCCTATACCACTTAAAAAGCGGTGAGGCAACTGATACGATTTCTATACCGCTATTTTCAATCTTATATTTGAAATTTTTAATTTCCGTCGGACTCCAAAACACAAAATTTTTGTTGTAAACTGTTCTTAATTCACCAAAATACAAATTGTGTTCTTTCATAAATTTTATAGAAATATCTACATTCGGAGAAATTTCATCGAAATTTATTCCAAGTTTATGATTCATTGGTTAATTTCCTAGCAAGTTTCGTGTATATAATTTTCAGCTCATCCTGACTTGCATCAATTTTTATTTGATCGAGCCATATATTTAATGCAGCGATAGCCTGATAAATCATCATCCAGAGTCCATCAACAGTTTGTGCTCCATTTTTTGCAAAGTATTTCAGTAAGACCGTATTTAAAGGCTTAAATACCACATCAAAATATAATTTATCAGTTAAATCTAAGCCATCCAATTCTGAAATTTTAAAAGGACTTTCATCATTGTTTATCATGCCTGTAGAAGTAGCGTTAATAATTAAATTAGATGAACTTACTAGCAATCTGACGTCTTCGTAAGCTTTAACCGAAATACCTTTAAGATCCTTTAGATCACCATTTTTTCGAGACAGTACATAGATTTTTTTAGCTCCTAATTTCTTGGAAGCAAATACCGCTGACCTAGCAGCTCCACCTGAGCCAAAAATAGTTACTGTATCTATTTTATTATGTGGAAATAAAGATTTTATCGGATTAATAATTCCTTTCCAGTCGGTATTGTAGCCGACCATGTTATCCCCGAATTTAATCGTATTTACTGCACCAACTATTTTTGCGGTGTTGCTTATTTTTTCAACAAACTGCATTACTTCAACTTTGTATGGATGCGTAATATTAATTCCAGAGAAATTTAGTACATCAAATGCATTAAGAACCTCGGATAATTCATCAGAATTTACATTAATTTTTAAATGTTTGTATTCTATTTTCTCATCTACAAGCTTAATCAACTCCTCGAATAAAATATGCGAAACGCTATAGTCTGTTGATTTTCCAATTAAAGCTGAATAATACATTATTTGACTCTTGTAATTAATTATTATACAATAAACTGTACTAGGAGTAAATACCAGTGCGGGTTCTAATTATCGGCTACGGGAAAATTGGAAAAATCAAAGCTTTTTTATGGAAAAAGCTCGGATTTAGGGTCTACGTATTTGATATTAATAATAACGCAGGGACTAGGGCGCTGAAAGATGGCTTCAAACTATTCGATGGACTAATTGATAGAGATACCATAATAGATATTTCAAGTTCATCAGGCCAACATTTTAGTAGTTTAAAATGGTTAATTGACTATCCATTAACTGATTTACCTAAACTTATCCTAATCGAAAAGCCTCTATTCTCATCTGACGAAGAAAACAAACTGTATGAAAAACTAATAAAAACTAATAAACAAAAAAACTTGATGGATCGTATCTATTTAAATGACTCATACTACGAATCAGAGGGATTAAAATTACTCGTTAACTCAATTGATTCTAGAGTCAAAAAAATAAAAATTGATCTTTCAAAAAATAGATTACATGACATCGAAAATGGTAGATTCTCAGATGAAGAATTGATGTCAATAGGTATTGAAGTCCCGCATATTTTAGCGGTTCTGCAAATATTAAATATAAATTTAAAAAAAATCGTCGACATAGAATCAAGAATTTTTAAAGATTCTGAAAAAGAACAGAACCAGGGAACAGTAATTAAACTCAAAACAGAAGAAACTTTGATTGAAATTTCTTCATTTTTAGGTAATTTTAAAATTTCAGATGATACTATTGCATTTGCAAACACTGATGTAAGAAAAGTAATCATCGAAACAATAAATAAAGATTTTTTACTAGAATTCGACCCAATAAAAGGATTACCAAGATATCATTCAAGATTATCAACCTATGATAAACAAAATAAAGTTAACAAAGTATTTACCGTCCAAGACAACCATTTGGTTTCTCATATGAAAAAGTTAATAGTTGGCGAGCAAAATAAGAAATTAATCGGATACGATAATGCAGAATTTTTAGCCAGGCTTCTTATAGATATTAAAAACAGAAGCCATACACTAAAAATTAATTTTAAAAATTTAGCCAGAAACAACACATTATCTGTGTTGGATGAAAACGAGGGTATGAAAAATGCGTAGTTTCGAGACTAGTTCAGATATAATTTTTCCCGATAAATTACCTACAGAGGTTGTAGAACGTAAGGGAATTGGCCATCCTGATACTCTTGCCGATGGTATTGCAGAGTCAACCGAAATCGCTTATGCCAATTATTGTCTAGAAAACTTTGATTTAATTCTACATCATAATCTAGATAAGGCTATGTTACTAGGAGGCCTTTGTCTGCAAAAATTTGGAGGGGAAGAATTTACCAAACCCATAAAAATGTTATTCATGGGTCGGGCCAGTAGATCATTCGGAAGTCATGAAATTCCATTAGAGGATATCCAACGAACAAGTGCTCAGGACTATTTATCACGTGTCATGCCACATCTTGACACGAACAACAGTTCCATGTATGAAACAATTACATTAACAACAACAAACAGTACAAGACCCTATTGGTTTAATCCTAGAAATATCAACGATATGCCTGAATATATCGATAGTTTCCCAAAAGCAAATGATACAGCAACTATGATTAGTTATTGGCCTATGACAAATACTGAAAAATTAGTATTGGATCTAGAAGGATATTTTTATGAAAATAACGATGTTGGATTACCTGTACCAAGATTCGATTACATTGGACAAGACATAAAGGTTATGGCGGTTAGAAATAATAACTTAATCAACGTAACTATTTCAATCCCTCAAATAACCACAAATACACAAAACGAAAAAATTTATTTTGAAAGGGAAAACTACATCCAAAACCTGTTACAAGATTATGCCGAAATGTTAGTTGATGATCAACTTGATGTACGGGTTAATGTAAATCCTCAGACTAAAAACAATAACCCTAGACCGTACCTTGTAACTAGTGGCTCATGCATTGACTTCGGCGAGGAAGGGGCAGTAGGAAGAGGAAATAAAACTCACGGTATAATATCAAGTTTTAGACCGAACACTATGGAAGCTCCCCATGGAAAGAATCCAACATATTTTGTCGGAAAAATACTAGGATACCAAGCAGATTTAATATCTAAGCAAATATACGATAGATTAGGCACAAGATGCCAAGTTGTTATGCAGGCTAATCTTGGAGATAATCTATTTGATCCTTCAAAAATCATCGTTTCTACCGAACATAAAATCGACAAATCTGTAATCGAAAATGTTGTCTTAAACTGTTTAGAGCTAGGAAGGTTAACAACTAGTTTGATTATTGAAGAGGAATATTTTCTGCCAAGGACAAATGCCTGGAAATAATTATGTCTTACGAAAATTTTGAATTAATTCAAAATAGGGATTTTAAATATAATATCGATTTTAATGAAGTATCGATTAAAGTCGACAGTGAACATGAGTTCAGTGGCGAGAATCTTCTAGATATTGTAAATGAGATTACTGGCGCAAACATAAATTTTGATAGCTCAGTAACACCCGATGGAATAATCGAGTATATAGTTTCTGATGATATTAATATCGAATATGAAGATAATAAAAATAAATTAAAAATTGTTGGGCCGGTCGATTTATTCGGAACCGGAAGAGCTATATCTTACATCGCTCAATACATGGCAGAATGTTTTAGAGCAGAAAACTCGGGAAAGTTGCTTGTTCACTCAGCCGCCGTGAAACATCCAGAGCAAGAAAAATCATATCTAATGCTTGGAGATAAAGGATCTGGAAAAACGACTATTGCATTAAGATTATGTCACCAATTCGGTTTCAATCTAATAGGCAACGACCAAGTAATTGTTGGAGAAAAAAATGGCACCCTTATTACAAGCATCGGTAATCAATGGTTCGACGTTAGAAAAACTTCATTTAATTCAGACTCATATGTAAATAATCTCTTAAACAACTTAAAAATCGAAGACTCTACCAAAGCCAATTGGAATACAAAATTTAGAATTTATCCGGATTCATTAGGAATTGCAGTCTCAGAAAAAGATTTACCACTCAAAAAAGTGTTTCATATTCGGATAGATGGCACTCAAAAAAAAATACATATTTCACCGTGGAAAGGAATTCAAAGAAACCTTATATTGCACGAGTATTTTGGTAGGCACATAACTGGACAATCCACTCCATTTCAAGATGACAGTGGAAATTATTTAGGATCATTACCTCTAATTAATACGGTTAAAACCCTGACGACCAGGGACAGGATAGTAAAATCAGTTATAGACCAGGGGGTAACAGAAATATTCTCTCCTTCGAGTGAGGAAGCTGCAAAATATATAGCTGAGTCTGGGGATGAATTTTGATGATTGCTATTGGCATACCCACACTTAATGAGGCAGACAATATTTCGAAACTGGTAAAAAAGATTGAAAAAAGCGCAATTGAGCTTTCGATAAATATAATAATAATCAATTCTGATAGTTGCAGTGGAGACAACACATCAGAAATATTTAAAAAAACAAAAACAAAGTTTCAAAAGATTTCACTTAATTCTCAAAAGACTGGTAAAGGATATAACGTTAAAAATATACTGGATTATATAGTCAATCGAAAAGATATTTCCTATTGTTTACTTGTTGACGGTGACGTAAAATCATTCGAAACTGAATGGTTAAAAAAACATATTGATGCAAATAACAATAAGGCTGATTTTGTCATCCCAAACTATTCAAGACACACAATTGAAGGTAATACCACAAACCACTTTGTTTATCCCTTGTTGTTTTCACTCACTCTAGGAAATGCTCCCTACCAGGGTATTGCTGGGGATTTTGGCCTATCAATCAAATTTATAAAGCTCTTAGAAAGCCTTAATTGGCCCGATTCTGCCTATGGATACGGAGTTGATATATTTTTAACATTACAAGCGATATTTAAAAAAATGAACGTCGTGGAATTGGAACTTGGTAAGAAAATACATAAACCAAGTTTTAATAAAATGATTAGAATATTCAAAGAAGTGGCAACGAGTTATTATGATTTTAGAAAATCTGTTGATATAAAAATTCCAGACAAGTTTTTCGTGACAACTGTTAATAATATTAATTTATTAAAGTCTAAACCCCTGATAAATCTAGACATTGAGGATAGAGAGGAAACTGCGATTAAATTATTAAACCACAATACACGAAATGGTATTCAAATAATAAATTCATCAATTTTAGACATTAATATAGATATTAATTCCTGGGTAAATATTATATTAAAACATGAGGACAATATCCATAACTATACTTCTGAAGAACTTTCTGATTCAATTACTCCGTACTATCTTTTAAGAGTAACAACTTACTTAAAAGAGAAGAACAGTCCACAAAAAACTAAAAAAATTATTAAGCAAACAGCAGAAAGTCTATTATCTGAAATGGAGAAAAAGTATGTTTAAAGTTGATGAAAAATTAGCACTTGATGTTTTTTATAATGGCGAGTCCTCTTGTTTGAATTCTATTATTGATTGCAAAACTTACCACTTTGTAAGACCAATTCTTAGAATAATAAACGCTGTTTCATCGCCATATTCTCATTTTGATTTTTACGAAAAAATGATCGCTCAAACTCTTTTTTCAAAGAAAAACCCGAATATTCTTATAAGCGGAACAGCAGATTATTCGTGGATTATTAAAAACTCTCCATTACTGAAAGCAATCAATAAATTTAATATTAAAAACACTAAAATTAAAATAATAGACGCCTGTATGACTCCTCTAATATTTAGTTTAAAAGCATCCGAATATTTAAATAACATTGCAGTTAGCTTTGAGGCCCTAGATATTCCGCATCAGACTCTCAATAATCAAAAATACGATATGATAATCACAGATGCGTTTTTAACGCAATTCAGCAGCAAAATTGAAAGATTAAAAATCTTAAAATCATGGAGAGAAATGCTGAGTGATACAGGAGTTGTGATCACAACAGCTCAAATATCCAGTGGATTATCAACTCGAAATTCACATACAACAAATAAATTTGTAAAGAATACAATGCAGCTTTTTGATTCTAGTGTATTTCCTGATTTACTGAACATAAATCGTAACGAATTCGAAAAAAATGTTTTAGAATACGCTACTCCAACTAAAAGCAGAGTCTACGAAAGCGAAGAAGAGCTAGTAAACGAAATATTGATTTCGGATTTAAAAATTAAAAATATATACAATAAAAAAATATATTCTGAAAGTAGCAAAAAGACACTTGAGTATAGAGAATTAGTTTTATCGATAAAATAAAATTTCTATTCTAAGTAATCAATTAACTACAACACACCAGAATATATCAAGCTAGATTTCTAAAAATTTTATCTTTATCTATTAGTTTTCTTATTTCTCTTATATCTATTAATATATCTTCATTTAAGATTATATTAAGGAACTGCCTCTCGAGCCAAATAGAACAAACCTTGATTTTCATCTGTTATTTGAGTTTGGTTATTCCATCTGTTTTGTAATGTATAAGTTATTCTGTCAAATTAACGCCGTATAAAAAGTTCGAATCCAGTCCGCCCTATACCTATTATTTGTCTATAGGTTTACAAACATACTTAGTAAAAATTTAATGCTTAGTTGATTTAATCGTATCACTATGATACGATTATGATATATGAATGATACGATACTTAATTCTCCAGTTCTTAGAATATTTAATAAAGACTCTAAGCTTAGTTCCTCCGAAGTGCATGTATTGCTCGACAAGAACGTATCGTTGGTCACAATAAAACGACAACTTAGCGAACTACTAAAGGAAGATCTGCTGATTCAATTTGGAGCAGGACGGTCAGTAAAATATTCACTTTCAAAAAAAGGTTTATTTTTACGACCCATAGAGACTGAATCTTACTTTAGTAATAACCCCGACATTAGACTTAGCCATAATAATTATCAATTTGATCTATTCCAAAAACCGCACATAGAACTTTTTACAGCCGAAGAGTTAAATGCGTTGAACAATGCAACGATAAACTTCAGAGAAAAATCTAACCTCACTAACACCCAAACTCGAAAAAAAGAACTAATGAGATTTATAATCGAATTTTCTTGGAAAACATCGCAAATTGAGGGTAATACATATGACATTATCTCAACCGAAAGATTACTTCAGTACGGCGAAAAATCTCCGACAAATACTGAATATGAGACTCAGATGATAATAAACCAGAAAGATGCTCTGGAGTTTATCCTTGAAAACATTAAAGATTGGCATAAACCTAACTTGGCTCTAATTGAAAAATTACATAACTATGTCGGTAACGATCTAAACATATCTAAAGGATTCCGCAAATCATTAGTTGGGATTACAGGGACTAACTATCGACCTCTAGAGAACGAATTTCAAATCAAGGAAGCTGTTGAAAATTTACTTAACTTTGTGAATCTCTCAAATAATACATACGAGAAAGCATTGCTTTCAGTTCTTGGACTCAGTTATATTCAGCCGTTCGTTGATGGAAATAAAAGAACTGCCAGACTACTTGGTAATGCCTACTTACTTTGCGATAATTTAGCTCCGCTTTCGTATCGAAGCGTTGATGACAGAGACTATAAAAAAGCAACTCTGGCATTCTATGAACAAAATTCAGTAGAACCATTCAAAAAAATATTCATCGAACAATACATATTTTCAGCTAATAATTACAATATAAGCCAGTAGAAATAAGTCTTTTATTTATTGCAAAGAAACAGCACTACATACTCAATGTTGGTGACGGGATGAGAATCTAATTTAATATCGATAGAGTTCTTAAAATATCATAGGTAATCACGAGTAATAATATGGTTTTTATCTATTAGACTTCTTAGATACTTAATGTTTATAAAAATATCTGTATTTCGGATTATACTAAGGAACTTTTCGTCGAGCCAAACAAAAAGCAGTATGGCCATCAATTAGTTTAGATGATTTTTTATTTGCTAAACTAAATGCATGCATAAATACGGTCTAACAACATTTATAAAACAAAAATCTGTTGGTTTTAAGTTTAACAAAAACTCTTGGCCGCAACATATTACTTTTATAGATACATTTGAAATTAATATAAATCTACCTGAACTTATTAAAAAATTAGAAAACCTATTATCTGTACATAAGAAAATTAGTACATATGTAACAAATGAGGATTACTTTGGGCCCAACAAAGATATATTAGTAGCCAAACTTAATAACACGAAAGAACTACAAGACTTACATAATTCAATTGTATATTTATTAGAATCTGAAAATGCAATCTTCAAAAGGCCGTATATATTGAAAGAAAATTATAAACCCCACATTACAATTAATAATAGGGATGAAATAAATATTGGCGATGAAATAATAATAAAATCCATATCCATAATAGATAAATCATTTAATACAAACGTAGACTTAAGAAAAGTAATTGCAAATATTAATCTAGTGAATTGATAGTTCGAAATGCCGACTCTAGCTCGAGCCAGATTGGACACTTAAAGTCACCTAAATGTTTAATTAATATAAGTAAAAATTATCGAAAATGTCCCAAGGAGCCACCAAATAAATTGGCAGTTTTTTTATTTAGGATTGCTATTGCTTATACTTGCTACTTCTAAAAGTTCTGGTAGAGCATCATCCAGCCATCCGTACAATCTTGCTTTATTAGTAACGTCCTTATTGTATTCCTGATCAAATAATATATGCTTCCACGTTGCTATGTCAGAATTTTTTAATACCGGACGATCGTCAATTAAGGCGATTCCTCCAAATAAATGTTTATCAGGTGTGATAATCGCTTGATTGACTACCCATTGCCCAAAAATAGGCGAAAAGTGTTGTCTTAGCCAGTTTAGTTTTTCGGCTTTACTATATGGATTCGTACCCAGCGGAGAACTACATATAACAGGGTGATATCCCAAATCGATTATTCTTTGCCAACCCTCAAGAGCATTATCCACCAACGGAAGTGTTTCAAAAAAACCCTGTTCATCAGATATACTCCGGATCAATAAACTATGTTCTGGATAATCATCGGATATATAAAAATTTTTTCTAGTTTCAGTAATTTGTATTTCAGGATATCTATTCTTTAGGCGTAGTTCAACCTCCTTATCAAAGTCAGCTATAACTCCATCCATATCTACTAATACTTTTAACTCTGCACCTACAAAACTTTTGTAGCTCATAGTAATAATATTACCTTAATGTTTGTTCGAACAAAACATTAGACCAATGGAAACATGTCTAATTTCTTGAAAGAATCTTTTAAAATATAATTTTATAACCCATGTCTTTCACGGTGTTCTAGCCCAATCAAAGACATAAGATCGTTGCTAATGTAAACGATTTACGTTACTATATAAGATAAATTAGTTAAAATCTTAAAAAGAGTAGGTAAATATTATTATGTTTGGGATGGGTAAAAAAATAAAAGCTCATGATATAAATCAAGAAATTCAACAGGGAACCGCATTATTAGTTGACGTCCGAGACGATGAAGAATGGGATGCCGGTCACGCAGTCGGAGCAATGCATTTATCGGTTGATAGAATATTAAGTGGCGAACTACCAACGCAGGATACTAAAGAGAAAATATACTTATATTGTGCAGCTGGCGGTCGAGCCTTCAGAGCAGCTAGCTATCTTGAGTCAAAGGGCTATCAAGCAGAATGTATTGGTGGTTTAGGTGACTGGAAAAGGTCAGGCGGAGCTGTTGAGTAAATCATCAGAGGTCGAAACTATCGAAACAGAATCCTTGGGTAATCGAGGATACTTAGTACATGATAATAAAATTGCTATCGCTATAGATGTTCAACGTGATTATGAGAGATGGATTGATCGAGCCAAACAAGCAGGCGTAACTATTACTCATGTATTTGAAACTCACATGCATAATGATTACTTAACCGGTGGATACCAGCTAGCTAAACAAATTGGTGCCGTTTATGTAGTGCCAATAGACAGTGGAATAAAATTTCAAGCAAAAGAAATAGCCGATAATGAAAAAATTTTCGCTGGTAACTTAAAAATTACCGGAATCTTTACGCCGGGACATACCGATCGTCATATGAGCTATATGGTTCAAGGAGAAAATTTGGATTGTATTTTTACAGGTGGCAGTCTACTCTATGGAACGGTAGGCCGAACCGATTTATTGGGTGAAACAAAAACACTGCAACTTACCGAAGCTCAATATGAATCTGCTCATCATCTCGCCAATACCTTAAGAGATGATACTGCGGTTTTCCCAACGCATGGATTTGGTAGTTTTTGTTCCTCGACCGAAGGATCCGGAGAGAATACTAGTACTATGTTATCAGAGAAACAAATAAACATTGTTTTTAACGCTAAAACACGAGAAGAATTTATCAAAACCATTATTTCAGGGCTAGGACCATATCCAAGCTATTATCGTCACATGGGTTCAATAAATCAAAACGGACCTCAGCCCGTTCCGTCTATTCATATACACGACTACCCAATAAAAGAGATTAGCCAGTATCTTACCGCCAGAAACGTATGGGTTGTTGACACGAGACAAAGATTATTGTTTGCCGCTAATCACCCCAAGGGAGCAGTTAATTTTGAATTAGGTGACTCATTTACAACCTATGTTGGTTGGTTATTACCTTGGTCGGATAAACTTATTTTAGCTGGAGATTCTAATCAAGATCTCATCGATGCCTACCGAGATTTATCTCGCATTGGAATGGAATCATTTGTCGATGGAGCAATTAGCAACCAGGGGGATTACTTGAACGCTAGTCAAAAAACCAGTTACCCAGTCGTATCTTTTAAGACTCTTAGCCAAAAATTAAATGAAAAGCCATTTATTTTAGATGTTAGATTACTTTCCGATTGGGATAATAGCCATATAAATCAATCAACTAACATTCCCTTGCATAAATTAACCGCTAGAAGTAAAGAACTAGCAAAGGATAGAGACATTTGGGTACATTGTGCCGGTGGCTATCGAGCCAGTATTGCTGCTAGTTTATTAGATAAGCTTGGTTTCTCTCCCATATTAATTAACGATGATTTTCAAACTGCTGTAACATTAGGCCTGACGAACAAATAGCTGATACAAACAACAGAAGTTAATTTTTAAGCCTAGTTTTTGATTATAACTCAAGAATGAATATCTAATTAACAGTAACCTAATTAATAAATAGCATGAACATCGTAAGACTTAAAATGAGAATTTAGGTAAATTATTCTCTAAATGGTGCTAATAAGGTTTAGGTTATTAGGGTATTACGACCACAGATGGTATAATGATAATTAGCAAGTTAATCAACACTATATCTTTTTATATTTCAGCCTGACGAGCCAATTTATTCTCAGCTATAGCGAAGACCCTGTCTCGCATATTAATAGCTCATAGAAAGGCTTCAAGAAATGACAACTAAATTATATGTAGGAAAACTTTCCTACGACACTTCTAACGAAAGCTTAGAAGCTAAATTCGCCGAATACGGAAAAGTAGTTAGTGCAATGATTATTATGGACCGCGACACTAACCGATCTAAAGGTTTTGGTTTCGTTGAAATGGAAGATGAAGCCTCTGCTCAGAGTGCTATCAACGCTTTAAACGAAAAAGAATTCGAAGGCCGAACAATTGTTGTTAATATAGCAAAACCTCGTGAAGATCGACCCCAAAGTGGTGGTCGTAATGATTTCCGCGGCGGATTTCAGCGCCGATAAGTTTTCATGATAATGAAAAAACTAAGCACAGCTGAACTATTATTCAGGAGTGCTAGACAACTATCGCTTAATCCTGTATGGATAACACCTCTAGGAGTATTTGAGATAACTGTTGATGGCGAATTACACTACATAGACCTTGCTCATAGCCCACTTAACGGAGATATTGGTGTAGCTTTAGCTAAAAATAAGTATGTCTCCCGGCGGATTTTCGAGAGACACCATTTGCAAAATATACCTTTCATGCTCCCACTAAGTCAAAGTGATGCTAAAGAATTTTTAAAACTTCATCATAAAATTATAGCTAAGCCGGTCAGTGGAGCAGGTGCTAAAGATATTCATATAATCACTGAGATATCACAGCTTGATGTACTTGAAATAGATAAATACATCCTGGAGAAACATATCACCGGCAAAGAACTTCGCTATCTCCTGCTAAACGGTAATATCGTTGGGGTACATCAAAGTGAATATGGAGATTCAGTGGCAGAAGACAGGCCACTAAGACGTATTTCTTTTTCAAAAGAGACATGGGATCCAGCATTACTTAAATCATCAGTTGAAATTGCAAAAATACTTAATCTAAATTTTGCGGCAATTGATTACCTAATCGATAATTCAGGTAAAGCATTTATTTTGGAAGTGAACACAATGCCTGGCTTCAAGTGGTTTCATGCTCCTAGTATCGGTCCAGTTGTTAACATTGCAACATTATTCATGCAATCAATCATAGATTCAGTTCGGTTTGAAAAATCATTAATAAAGCATCCGTTTGTATCAGATCTTAAAAATGTAAATATAGGGTTAATAGGATAATATTATGAAGCACCCGGTAGGCATTACAAAAAATAAATTAGAAGTATACATTTACTTAACAGGTTCGCTAGCTAGTAAAAGAATATCTAGACAACCTCATCTACTTAACTTAGCCCAAGAAATGTTTTCATCTCTTACACTGCAAGGTAGCCGGATTAGTATGGAATACGACATGCAACGTCCTATAGGGTATGATTACGTTATCGAAACCTTGGATAATAACATAGTATTTTATGGTAGGATTCCCAAAGATGAAATCTATACTCGTTTTGTAAAATCTGGTAAACCGATAGCTACGAACAAACTTTCGGTTGTCCTTATTCAAGACAGTGATAAAAATTATGAATTATACGATTTGTGGATTGGCAGTCTTAGACCGCCTCGACCGGGTAGTTTAGATGAAACACCGGATAGTAAACTGTACTGGTCTAATCATGCTCTTATTCTAGGCGATATGCCAATACAACCACGAACGATCACAAAAACATCACCATATTAAATTTGTTTTCGTAATTATTGGGGTTCTTAAACAGTTACATACAGCGATTAAATTCAACCTTAAGTTTGAATTTAAGTTGTAAATATAGATCAGAGATTGTGTTTGTTTTTAAGGTAGTCTAAATGCAGCTGATTTGTCGGGTCAAATTTTCCTAAAAGTACTAAATCCAATATACTATCGGGTGACTGTCCTGACTCTAGACTATCTAAAACATATTTCTTGGCTTTAACAAAACCAGCATAATAGACAATATCTTTCCAGTAAACTGGTTGGATTTCAATTTGACCAAATTCATTAAGTACTGGTTTGCCATCACCGCCTCGGAATAAACGATTTGAAGAGTTGATGGCTAGCCTTTTAGCATCTATTTCGTTGAATTTTTTGTTACGTGATAATGCTCTGGCATTAGAACGCATAACATCAAGTTCAATCAGCTCGGGTCTAGTTAAAAACAGATCATCAATTACACCTGTTACAAGTGCGGTGTCTACATATCTATCACCAATTTTATCAATTTTACTTCCAGTACAAATGTACTCAATTAATGTAGCGAAACCTTCTTCAAAAGCCAAGTAATCTGGTAGTCCGAAGGTAAGCATTTCATCATTGATTCGATAGCCGGCAATGGCTCTTCGGGCATGAAATAATTCATGAAGCGCCAGTCCGAGCAGGGTGTTTTTACTCGAAACCTCAGCTCTAGCGTCAGGAATATCGATTTGTTTTTTTTCGGCTGTAACGCTTAGCATTGTATTGACCGGATTATTGGTTATAGACCAATCTTTCCAAGTAATATCTTCTTTTGATAACTCGTCAATAATCTTACCGAAAACATCACGGATACAAGCAGGATTATAGGGACCCTCGGGAAGATCCGAGATAACTCTGATAATAGGATCAAACTTCTCTAAAAGGACAGTCTTGAAACCTTCAAATTTATTTAAATCGGAAGAAGTCTCGTTATTAAGAGCTAAAGAAGCCATCTTTTTATAAATTTCTATAAGTTTGGTATCTGTCGACGGATTATCAAACTCTGCTAAATCTCTTAGAGCAATTTGACCTACCTGAAGGGAGTCAACTTTACCGTAAAGTTCATAGCTATAGTTATTAAACCTCTCCGCCCACAATTTACGATCTCGAGGATTATCCTGAATTTTTTGAGAAGTTTTTAATAAGTAAAACTCGGTCAATTTAGTGGCATTTCGAATTTCTTCGATACTACCAGGCTCGGTTTGAAGATATCTATGCCAATAATCGTATTCGTAGGGCTGATACTCGGCAATTCTAGAATTTAGATTAGGTGAGAACAAAATACCGGCATTTTCAATCGAATTTAGAGAACTCTGGACTAATACATCCGGCACTTTATTTCTATCTAACATTATATTATTCTGACATATTTTCCGATTTTTTCAAGTAGATTGGTTGTTTGGTTTAATAACAATAAAAAACAATAACCTGACATTGCTTTTTTTCTTATTTGGTTGTATAATAAGTTTTATGGAAATTTTAACAGATTCGACTAAAGAAAATGGCGTCAAATGGCTATTTGAACTGATGTATGGTGCTGAAAAATCTTTTTTACTAAGTAGATACGTCCAATATCAGAAACCAAGAGAATTAGTTTTAAATAGTGATGCTCAAAAACTAGCTTATAAGATTAATAATACAGTAGACAATCTCGATACTTTTCTTTTAGGCAAGCAAGTAACAATTTGTCCTATCACAAATGAGTACGGTTCTATTACCGGCATCTTAAGCGGTTATGATTTAGATCACTCGGTCATAGCTTTGGGTCGAGGTGTCAATAAAGTTAGAATAAACTTCGCTAAAATTGAATTAGACGGTAGTACAATAAAATCTTCGAAATTAATTTTGCTAGAGACAAACCAACCATACAAATATTAGTTTCTGTTACATAAAAACAGGCACATGAGAAATTAAACTTTATTAAGTAAGTAGCCTTATTATTCCAAAATAGATTGACCAAGCCTGTAATAATAGCGACAAAAAAATCCTTATTCCAATATTGGACTATTCATACGAATTTCAGATGTTGTTAATTATTAATTCAACATGATCACGATTAAATTATAATTTTTAAATTATTCTTATAGCTAGCGCAGCTGAAGATGTAATATACCATTCCAGATTTGCTATTATAAATACATGATACACCGATGGCATAGTCTACTTGGAATGCAAAAATATGACAAAACCTGGCATGAACAAGATTTAGCTGATGAGTTAGCCGAATATTATGAAGAAAAACAGCTACTTAAAAAGTGGAGTGAACTAAGCGATGTTGTCTATACCTGTACTAGAGGTCGCTGGAGCGGTCACGATTTAGATTTTCCTTTTAGCTACACGAAATTTTATCTTGGAATAGTATATATGATTCCAAAGTATAGCCTTAGATGGTTGTTTTTTAAAAAAGCCGGTAAAAAAGCTGGAGCAAAAATGCCGGTCCATGAAGTCAGAAATCCAAAGAAAACTCATAAGTTACATCAAATCGCCGAACGGAATAACATAGACAAAAAGAATTTTCAGTTGATCTGTGAAAAACAACTGCGCTATTGGATATTATTACCTTAACTAAATTATCGGAAATTTAATTAAAATCGGAATTTATACTGCGATCATAAAAAATATGTATAATGACAATAACTCAGATAAAGAAAATAAAAATCTGAGTTTTGGATTAACTAGATAGAGGACTAATGGATACCAACTCTTAGAAAGAATGATTTTATGTCAAATATAGATAAATTTATCAAACAAACCAAAAATATAATTTCTAATTATGATAAAGATAAAATATCCTTAAACGAAGCTGCTTCAAAAATAAGCAATTATGAGGAGTACTTAGACAGTTCATCGCACCCAATGCTTCAAGAAATTTGTGACATAGCATTCCATATTCATTTAGGTGTTGAAGATGAAAAATACAATAAAATTGAATGGCAGATATTGAATGAACTATTTGTAGATTATTTGAACGCCAAATGGGATAAAACAGAATGGCTGTTGTCAGCAGTGTTCGGCAAATACGATTTAAACAGATTAATAGAATCCTACGGCATATTAATTAGCATTAGAGACGGCCAGCCAAAAATAGAATCAGCTAATAAAGAACTAGTAAAATACTTCTCGGAACTTTCGAAAAAATTAAATAATCAACAAACAGACCAGCGCTATTTGGAAAACATGAGTCAAATTATTCCAAAATCAATTAATAAACTAAAACTACTAGATATTTCAATTGGTGAATTTTTGATGCATGACCGACGGTTTGCTGAAATTAAAAAATAGGTTCATTCATCTCTTTCCGAAAAAATTGTTAAATTCTGTCATAATAAAGTAATGAAAACAGTCGCAAAAATTTTAATAAGGAATGGCAGGGGTGAGGTTTTAATACTCCGACGTTCCAATACTCACCCCGTCTATCCTCTCCATATAGACTTACCAGGTGGTGAAGTCGAAAAGAATGAGGATATAAAATCAGCGCTATCTCGAGAAATAAAAGAAGAAACCGGCCTTAATATAAATCTATCAGGGAGTAAATTATTGTTTTCTAGATTGTATTCCGGATCATTAAAACATGTCCTAATGGAAACTACTTTAGATTATGAAAATCCAAGCATTACGATAAGCTGGGAACACGATACGTACGAATGGTTGAATATAGATAAAATTATTAACAAAAAATTGCCAATCGACTTAGATCCGTATTTTAAAGATGTATTAGACTGGCTGCGACTAAATTCGAAAGATTATTTCTAGCCTAATTGCGAGCAAGCCTATACCAGTCTACAAATTCATGCCAAACATCTCGCGTACTTTCATATCTACTCACTACCGCTTCTTCGTCTTGTTCAAATACTTCGGCGATAGTTTTACCTTTATCTGCGTCAAGAGCTATAACTGACATATTTGGCGACTTTTTATTCTCACCCCTAACTTCATTTATGATGACACCGGGTATATTATTATTGAATATTTTAGTATTTTTACCATCGGTATAAGCCAGATATTGATGAAGAATTACTGTTCTGTTTTCAATCCCGTCCATTAATCGTAAAAAGTCTTTAGGCGTAAACCAACTATGAATAAAGTTCATGTAGGGTCCTGGAAAACCATTTAAAGCAGGGATGTTCCATGAATCATCACTCACTACCAGAGGTTTACCAAAAAGCATGAAAGCCCGACTAGCCTTATCGGCAACGATAATCTCTGGATTTTCCCCCTGTATTTCATCAACATCTAAGGAGACAGGTTCAATAATTATGTCGGTGGATTGACAAATCGTTTTGGCTATCTGTATTTTTTCTAAATTTCCAGTCGCAAAATAAATCTTTTCCATTCCTCTATTATACATACATACGATTTTAGTTTTTAACAGATTAAATCCTAAGTGGTATGATTATCTTCAAAGGATAGTATGAAAAAATCCGATAAAATGATCAAATATTCGCTATGGAAGAACGTTGTTCGAACGATTCGTCTATACTGGCAAATTGATAAATCATCCCTTATTAGCTATTTATCTCTTATAATCCTTCAAGTATCAGCCAGTATTCTAACCATATATTACGGTAGCCGCATTATCGGTCAACTAACTAAGATTTATCAGCATCAATCAATCTCTAACACGCATGTCTACTTATTGCTGGGCGCACTTACCATTGCTGGACTGGCAGAGAGATTTTCGTGGCGCTGGATATCATTTTTACAGCGAAAGAACTGGATTAAATGGTACGTACGAATAACTGTTGATTACAATAGAGCAGTTTCCTCTCTGGACATGGGACAGCACCATGATTATGAATTTGAAAAAATTCTCCAAAAAGTATCTCAGGGTTATCAATATACTCCACAGAACTTTGCTGACTACATATTGCAATGCCTTCATTCAATTGCTCGTTTGATATCAACCTTAATAGTTATCGCTACTTTTGCCCCGTGGTTAATAATCATTATGGCAGTTTCATTATTGCCAGGTTATTACGCTGAAAAAAATTTTAGCAAAGTCAAATGGAACTTATGGGATGAAAAGGGTGATAAGCCTTTACTGGCCTATCGAACTACCTATTTTCTTTTGGATAAATATAAACTTCAAGAAACTAAGATTTTTCAGACCCAAAAACACCTGCTTAATATTCTAAAAGGCTTGCATACTGATTTCTATGGCCGAGAGTTAAAATATCTTCGTAAGACTCAAGGCCGTTCAATACTGGCACTGGCCAGTGAAGCAATCGTGGCCGCCGGAGTTACATTTTGGTTAATTCAAAAAGTATTAAACCGGACTCTCAGTCTTGCTAACTATAGCTTTTATAGCGGTATGATACTACAATTTGGTAGCTCGCTTAGCCTAATCGCTGGCTCTCTAAATTTCATTTATGATAATAACGAATATATGAGAGACTTCTACTGGCTAATTGACATAAAACCACAACTAAACATCTCTGACCACCCCGTTGTAGTGGCTGATGCTCTTAGTCCGGTAATAGAGTTTGAAGATGTTACCTTCCGATATCCCGGCTCTCATCAATTAGCTCTCGATCACATTAACCTAAAAATTGAACCCGAGGACAGTATTGCGTTTGTTGGAGAAAACGGGGCTGGTAAAACAACTCTAATTAAACTACTTCTCCGATTTTATGATCCCGATGAAGGAAGAATACTAGTAAACGGGGTAGATATCAGAGAAATCGATCTGAAGAGTTATTACAACCACATCGGGGTCTTATTCCAAGACTTTAATGATTATCCATTTTCAGTCAGAGATAACATTGCTCTGGGAAGAGTAGAGAATTTCGACAATAACGATAAAGTGTACGAAGCCGCCAGGACCGCCAACGCCGATTCATTTATTGAGAAATATCCTAATGCCTATGACCAAATTCTTGAAATAGGATTCAAAGATGGACTTGAACCGTCTGGTGGCCAATGGCAAAGAATTGCTCTAGCCAGAGCACTTTTTCGAGACGCCGATATATTAATATTGGATGAACCGACTGCAGCAGTTGATGCAAAAAGCGAACATGAAATATTTAAAACACTTGAAAAACAAACTCTCAAGAAAACTACAATTATAATTTCTCACCGTTTTAGTACTGTCCGACGAGCAAAGTCTATTTATGTCATGCGCGAGGGCAAGATCATAGAACATGGTTCTCATTCAGATTTAATGAAGTCGAAGAACGGACTGTACAAAGAAATGTTCGACAAACAAGCAGAAGGATATCGTTAAGATTTTTAAGCAACAGTTTTGATTAAAAATGTAAACTATTTAGTCACAAACGTCAAAGCATAGCCGATATTTCCGGCTCGGCCGGCTCGGCCAATACGGTGAACGTAATCATCGTAGGAATTTGGCGTTGAGTAGTTGATTACATGGGTAATATCAGATACATCAATGCCTCGAGCGGCAACGTCAGTTGCAACTAAAACTTTAAGTTCATTTTGCTTAAATTTATGTAGGGACCTTTGTCGCTGAGCCTGACTTTTTCCACCGTGTATAGAATCGGCTTTAAAACCTCGCAGAGCTAACTCAGTAGATAATCTCTCGACACTTCGCTGAGTATCATCGAAAATAATTACTTTTTGAATATCGTCGCCGTTTAACAAGTTATGTAATTTTTCAATTTTTTCAGAAGAGTGATTAACATAAACAACGTCTTGATGAACATTTTCACTAGTATCACCGGTTTTAATCGATATTTCGATAGGATCATTAGAAAATGTTTCTATTAAGGTTTTTACTCTTGAATCAAGTGTTGCTGAAAAGAATAATGATTGCCGAGTCGGACTAAGTTTGCTTAAGATAGTTTGCATGTCATTAATAAATCCCATGTCGAGCATACGGTCTACTTCATCAAGAACAACAAAACTGAATTTAGCTAGATTTAAACTGCCACGTTCAATATGATCTTTGATTCGACCTGGCGTACCAATGATTATCTGAGGGTTGGTTTTCAAATCTCTTAGCTGAACTCCCATACTTGACCCGCCAATTAATACAGCGGCACTAAGGCTACTACCTTTAGCAATAGTTCTAAATTCTCCGTCAATCTGTTGCGCCAATTCCCGAGTCGGGGCAACAACTAGAGCATAGGTATCACCCATCATGGCTAAGTTGAGTAATGGAATAGCAAAAGCAGCGGTTTTACCGGTACCGGTATTAGCAATTCCAATAATATCTTGACCAGCCAAAGCTTGAGGGATGGTTTTATCTTGAATCGGTGAAGGCGTGACATAGCCTTTGTTTTTAAGGTTTTGCTTTATGATATCGTTGATAGCAAAATCATCAAAATCATACTGAGCAACATAAACTTCTTGGTCAATTGGTTTAGCGACTTTAATAAACCTACTTGGGTTAATATAGTCCTTCTTTGGTCCTCCTCGGTTGTTATTAACGTTTTGACGAGGCCGGGAATTAGTCCGGAAATTATTGCTACTACGTCGATTATTAAAGTTATTGGTTTTATAGGGCATAAAAATAGAATCCTTGTTGTTAGTTACTTAATGACTGCGATTGAAAAAATCGAGTAAAAAGCTAACCAACCCGGATTCATCAAAGACAATCTATATACACTAACATAAAACAAGAATATTTCCAAATGTTTATGTTTATTTACTGTTTGTGCCAGAAATGTGCTCTCTTTCTTTGGCCATTTCAGTCGCTAGAGGCATACTTATCTGATATAGAGCAACCAGGCCAAGAAATATTCCTAGGACGTTCATAATTGGCCCGACAACAGCGCCGATACTAGCGGCCGAACCGGAAGCTAGTGTCATCAGCAGAGGTGTCAACAGAGATGTGCCACAAGTCGGGCAACCGAAACCAAATAAAGCTATAAACAAGGAACCCCCACCCGTCATTACGCCGGCTGAGCTAAGTGTTCTTCTATAGCCAATGTAAATAATTAGTGCCAGTAAAAGGCCTTGAACAAGCGCAAGAATAATCATGGTACTTACTTGAATTGATGAAAAACTAGTCAGAAGAGACGTAAATGATTTAAATGGGAAGATAAGTTTCGAGACCAGAGACAGATGAGAATTAAATAGCATGTAAAATAAAGTGTGGCTATTGTAAAACCAAAGCAGCAATTGGAAGGTTAAAAAACCGCCAATAAGTATTACGGCCAGGTATTTAGGTCTCCTGAGGATACCTGTTATGGCCTTTAAACTGTACTTAAGTCTGAGCAAAAATGGAATATGCATTAAAGTTGAGCCTGAATAAGTGACTGTAGGATGCTATAGGAGGGAAGACCTTCATAAGGCTGATTGCCTATAATAAAATAAGGTGTTCCGTTAACTCCGGCTTGGGTAGCTGCGGTCGCCTCATTAACTACTGTTGAGACATACTTAGAACTGTTAAGGCATTGGTCAAACAAATTCATATTAAGGCCGACCGTTGAGGCGTAACTCTCGAGATTTGCCTGACTAAAAATACCTTTATTCAAAACTGGGTGAGATTCATCGCCATTTTTCTGGCTGGTTATCAGATATAATTCATTGTGATACTGCCAATATTTTCCTTGATCATTTGCACAGTAGGCAGCCGCTGCCGAATAGACAGATTCATCGCCGAGCAAAGGAGCATTAATAAATTGGAACTTAATCTTATTCGTATTTATATAATCACTCTCTAGTTGAGGTAGAATTGTCTGATTAAACTCTGAACAATAGGGGCACTGGTAATCTGCATACTCTTTGATTAACAATTTTGCTGACGGACTGCCTAGAATCGGGGTCAGCGATTTAACAGTAACAGTTTGGGATGAATTTTTATTATTGCTAGTTGATTTTACGCTAGATTTTCCTTGATCGAAACCAATCACATATGAACCAAACGCTATTATTAAGATAAAAACTACTAGAGTTATAATTCGTCCTAATGTTTTTTGTTCATTATCCTGCATACAATACCCTCGCTTAGCTTGATGTAAATCGTTTACAATAAGAATTTAAACTAAATATACCATAGAATACGGTCATGATTCAACCATATATTGACTGTCTCTGAGTTGAAAAATTAAGACTTAAAAAAACAGATTTAATTTAAACAGTCGTAGTGTTTTAAAATGTTGAGCGCAAATCAGTTAGGTCTTTAATAATTTCGTCAGCATGGTTCTTAGGATCGACTCCTAGATATTCTTTAACTATTTTTCCGTCCGGATTAATAATAAAGGTATTTCGGCTCGTTCCTAAATATTCTTTCCCCATAAATTTCTTTGGCTTCCATGAGTCATAGGCCTCAATAACCGAGTGATCTGGATCGCTTAGTAATGTAAAATTCAGATGATATTTCTCGGAAAACTTTTTGTGAGATGCCACAGAGTCTTTACTGACGCCGACTACAGCTGCAAGCTTTTCAATATCGGCTCTGGCGTCTCTAAAATTACAGGCCTCTTTAGTACAGCCTGGCGTATCGTCTTTAGGATAAAAATAGAGTACTAGCCATTTACCCTTATAATCATCCAGTTTATGGAGTTTACCGGTTTGATCTTGAAGATTAAAATTTGGAGCTAATTTCATCTTTATATTATAGCGTTAAATCCTAAGCAAAGATATATCTTAAATACTTTAGTTAACGTCAATTCGCATAAATGCTTCGGCGTATTGATAGCCGGCTTCTTTACCCATGGTCGACGACCATTGTTTAATCATCGCTTCGGCCTTCTCGATATCGGGAACCTGACTGGCATGTTCTTTGAGGGCAGCTACTTTTATGTCTATAGTTGAGCTAACATCGACAAAATAATTATGTTTTTCAAAATTAGTCAGTAAAATAGTTTTGACTTTATGGGGCAGGAATCCTTCGCTAAATAGTTGCGGAAAAGCCATATGGTCTCTAGCCAAAGGGAAAACTGCATCAAGCGCAATTTGTCCGGCAGCCCGATGATCTGGATGATTTATGAAGCCTCTAAGGGAAGAATAAAGCACCGACGGATCCATTGTCACGACAACATCCGGTTTGACGGTTCTAATAACCTTTACTACATCTTTTTTGACTTCCATAGTAATTTGAAGAGCACCATCAGGATAACCTAAAAAAGTAACATTTTCAGGCTCAGACCCGATAACTTTAAGAGCAGATCTTTGCTCGGCTTCACGAATCTTGGCCAATTCTAAAGGTGATGCATCATAGTCAGCTGAACCCTGACTACCATCAGTCAATATTAAATAATAAATCTCTGCACCATTTTGAGCAAATTTTGCCATTGTTCCAGATGAGCTAAAATCTAAATCATCTGGATGGGCGGCAATACCCAATACTACTTTTGGTTTTAAATCACTAAATTGCATTAATACATTCTAACATCAGCCGAGCGATTAACAGCTAGACATTTAATAATAAAGTCACAAGACTAACTAAATAATGTTGATAAAACTTTTATCAAACAGGATAAATCCATTTAATAGACAAGCCGCGTTTAAGTTAAGAAACATAAATAATTTTATAGAAGAGTATAATTATTGATATGAAAAAGGTTTTTAAACACAGTTGGCAAACATATAGCTTTGTAACAGTTTTAACCTTACTACTAGTAATCGTTATATTCTATTTTGGCGATCAGTACTCTCTTAATAAAATGACACTTAGACAGGTAACTCCAAATCAACTTTCTTCCGCGATGGATAACGATGATTTTTTTTCTAAATTTCGGTATGACACGCTGATATTTAACGGTCAAGTAACAAGCGTTTATAAGTATAAAAGTACGCAGGTAGCTTCAATCGCTACCACTACAAATTTTAAATTGAACTGTCAGGTTGAACCTAATCAGGTTGAACCAGGCAGGACGTATCGTTTCCTGACTGAAGCTTATCGAGCTAGTCGACAAAGTAATGGAGTGATGCTATACAAATGCGTTACATTTTAGATGAAGTATCAAATCGAATTAAAAGTCATTCCCTATAAGATAAAAGATTTTATTATTGTTAGAATCCCAAGAGAGGAAAGTAATAAGTTTACTTCGAGGGGTCAAGTTATGGTTGAGGGATTAATAAATGGAGAACCTATTTTCATGCCCTTGGAACCGGACGGAAATTTTGGCCATTGGTTCAATCTAAATGATTTAAGCAACAGATCAGTTGATTTAAACGCTCCGATTGATTTGAGAATAAATCAAACTACTTCATGGATTGAACCTAAAATTCCAAATGACATTAAAAAAGCTATAAAAACCGAACCAGCTGTTTTTAGGCTGTGGAAAACCATAACTCCATTAGCTAGGTGGGAGTGGGTAAGATGGATAAATTCAACAGCCTCAGAGCAGACAAGAGCCAAGCGAATAAATGTTGCATTGGACAAAATGAACAAGGGTGAAAAACGTCCTTGTTGCTGGAATCGAAACCTTTGCACTGAGCCATCAGTCTCAAAAAACGGTGTTCTGTTGAGTTGAAATTCATAATTTTGCTTGTGCTTTATTTGTCTTGATTTTGCATATTTCGTGGTAGTACAATTCAGGTATAAGTATAAACGGGTGGGAGAAATAAGGAGAAAAACTTATGCCTAGCCCAACGGGAGATACAAATCTTAATCCAAAGGTCTTTTTATGGCCAATTGGATATTTAGTAGTCTTAGTAATACTGGCCTTGCTATACGGTGCCAACTATAGCAGTTTGCCATCTTATATAAGAGAACCACTGGGAACCATGCCTCTATCGGTAGTATGGTTTGGCGCTTTAGGTGGCGTCATGATAAGTTTGCACGGAATATTCAATAGAGAGGGTTCATCATCATGGCACGCTTTTAGTGGAGCTATGGGAGCAGTTTTCGGTGTAGTTAGTTATTTAGCTTTAATATTAATTATTAAGGCTTCAACCAACACATCGGCGATTGTCTTCAACACTATCACTTTTGATCTAATTGCCTTCATTGCGGGCTTTGGTCAAAAGCAGTTTCAAGTTGTCCTAAAGAAATTATCTGGACTACTTTTTAGTCAAGCCGACTAATAAATATAAAAAAAATAAAAACTGGCGGCTAAACAAAGCTGCCAGTTTTTTATTTGTCCTCAAGATTCTTAATAGCAACATCCGCCAAGTTTTTCCCAACATTAGAAAGTTCATCTCTATTATTGATCAAATGAAAGTCGCTCGGTTCATCAATGCTACCAAATTTCATGACCGACATAGCAGCGATAATGGAAGCAATACTGTCGCTATCACCACCTAAATTTACCGCCTTAAAGACATTGTCTGGAAACATATGACTGTTTGTAAAAATACCGTAGGCTATTACTAAAGTCTCAGGAGAATAGAAACCACCTTTAGGTGCTAAAATATCAAATGTTTTCTCATTAATTTCTCTATAACTTGACGCTTTTTTAAACAAAGATGAGATGGTATCCGAAGCGCCGAGATATTTATTTTCATATTGAATAGCTAAATCTACAGACAAATCCAATACGTCGTTAGGTTCAATTTGATTATTAAATAGATCTATTAAAACTTGACGATGGACTAGAGATGCTACTACAGCAACATCGCTGTCGTGAGTCATCCTAGTCAAAATTACTGTTTGCTCCTCATCATCAATCGAGGGAGTAACTGCCTGCCAAAAGGCTAAAGGAGCTAGTTTCATGAGTACTCCATTACCAGCTCGGTTTTTATCGCCACTGTTGTACGGATTAAATTTACGGCTTTTTAATCTCTCAATACTTGACCAAGTCGATTGACCCCAACCTTGTGGTTTTTTTATTCCATCAACTAATATATTTGGAGTAGAGTTTAAAGCTTTAATATGCCAATCAGCAATTCA
>JAJXVX010000029.1 GCA_021781915.1 bacterium | reverse complement strand
TTTTGGCGGATTTGTCTTTGATTTATCACAGGACAATAATGTGGTGTTTATAGCCGGCGGTATAGGTATTACTCCTTTCATGTCGATGATGAGATATGCTCATACTTTAAAAGCCGATAACAATGTTAATTTGTTTTATAGCTCGGCCGTTGAATCCGGCATTCCTTTTAAAGATGAATTAGTTAGCATCGAAAAAGACAGTCCAAATCTAAAAACTAGATTTGTGATTAGTAACGGTGATATCACAGATGAAACCTTAAAACACAGAGCTTTTTTGGGGCACATAGATTCTGACTTAATATCTAAAAATATCGACGGTCAGTTAATCGATTACAAGTTTTATATTTGTGGTCCGCCGCCGTTTATGGAAATAATAAAAAGTGGACTTAAAAAAGCTGGTATCCCAGAGAGACAGATTTTGACTGAGGCTTTTACTCAAGCTACTACCAAGCAGTCAGGTATTTTAAGGAGTTGGCCGGCTAATATTTACGCTATGGGTGCAGTCGGCGTCATACTGGGAAGCTTAATTGTGACTGCCAGTGATCTCTTAAGGGCACTCCCTCCGGTTTCTAATGTACTGCCGACTAAGGCATCGCCATATCTAATCACTAATGCAAGGCAAGAGCAGCTAAATCAAATAGTAAATAGTATTTCGCCCTCACCCGGTGTCATCACAGTTCCTACCAAAAATTCATCCAACACAACTTCAACTACCACAACGACCACTCAGTCGGCACCGACCTTTGCACCGATATATTCAGCTCCTATATCGACCACAACACCTACTAAAATACCTTAACAATGGTTTATCATGATACTAAAGTAGCTTTAGGCACGCAGTGTAGCATATCCGTATATACGAAAAAAAGAGATAGGAATATTGAGAAACTTTTTCAAGAATTATGGTTAAAGATTTATCAATTTGAAAAACAGTTCAGTCGTTTTCTTCCTTCCAGCGAACTGACCATATTTAATTCTAATGCTGGTAAAACTCAGAAAATTTCTCCTTTGTTTAGAAAAATATTGGTCGAATGTCTTAAATATTCCAAACTAACCGACGGGATGTTCAATCCTTTCATTCTGCCGGCCCTCGAAAATGCTGGCTACGACCACTCTCTCCTAAAAGGTTTTGAAAATGACATGTATATCAAACATAAATCGGCCAAAGTCGTTGAGTCTACGAAGCTTAAAATTATTGATGATAGCGCGTTTATACCGATAAATACTGCCATTGATCTGGGCGGAATTGCCAAGGGTTTTTTATTAGATTACTTGGCTGATTTTTTAGCTAAATACAACAGTTTTTATTACGGCTTCTGGATTTCTTTAGGTGGCGATATTGTTACCTATGGCTATGAATCCTTAGATAGACCCATCAAGACCTACATTGAAAAAGATTTTGTGTCGGAACATAGTTATGTCGGCTATGTTACATCGATTAAAAACAATAAAAGAGCAATCGCCACGTCGGGGATAAATTATCGTAAAGGTATCAAAGGCGGTATAAAATGGCATCATATCATCGATCCAAAGAGCGGTCAGTCAGCTAAAACAGATGTTACGTCAGCCACGGTTTTTGGTAAAAACGCTACCTTTTGTGATGTTATGGCGTCTTGTCTGATTATTGGCGGTAGCGATAATTTTATAAAGTTAAGCAAAAAACTAAAACTTGAAGATAGTCTTATACAAGGGTATATTGGTATAAGAAGTAATGAAAATTATTATATTAAGACTACGGGCAGTAAAATTAAAATAAATAATCAAAACAATGACTAAAAAAATTAGCCTAATTATTCTCGGATTGTTCAGTCTTTTATTCTTAAGTATCGGTAATAGTGCCGCTATTTCGGTTACTAGTTTGGCTAGTACAAGTTCTCCCGATATCATCGTACCGGCTGTTCAAGGACCCAGTATCCAGTCTAATCTCAAGAATAGAGCTAAAACCGCTTGGCCATGGTATGTCACTAGAGCATCTGGAATTGTAGCTGCAGTCCTTCTTTTCGCTCTTATTATTTCCGGTGTTGGTCTGATTACCGGTTATACTTTTAAGTTCCTTGAACCCTTAAATGCCTGGGCAACACATCGAGCCATGGGTTTGGCTTTTTTTGTAGCTCTGGTTGTTCATGGCGGTTCCCTGCTGTTTGATACTTATATTAAGTTTAATATAGCTCAAATATTTCTACCTTTTCTGTCAAACTATAAAACAACTACTTTATTTCACCGTCCAGTCGGCTCTCTCTATGTTGCGTTAGGAATCATCGCATTTTATTTTATATTAGCTATTGTTCTAAGCTCACTGCTTTGGATTAATAAAAAACCGCACCAATGGAAGACATTACATTTCTTATCCTATCTTGTTTTTATATTTGTTTTTATCCATGCTTTATATATTGGGACTGATTTTGCCCACGGCATATTTAGAGTTGTTTGGATTATATTTGGCGTGGTGGCAGCTCTGTTAACAATTTACAGATTAAGCCGAGCGAGGTCTATATGAGCGATAAGTACAACGCCTATCAGGATTATTTCAAACGAAACCAAAGAAAAAGATTAGTCAACTGGTCAATCTTTTATGCGGCGGTGGCGATCTTATTCATTATCTTTTTTGTCAGACAAATAAATAAAGTAAATACTCTTAATTTTGCTTCCGGTCAGCTTGGATTATCGATGTCAAAGATAAAGTACACCGTTGGCGATTCGATTAGTTTTACATTGACCAATAATTTTAGTGTTCCCATTACACTGGTTGACAAATGCCCTAAACCTTGGCTACATGTCTATAGTTATAACAACGGCAGTTGGAATCAAATTTCAGCCAACGCCGCGGCCTCATACTGTCAGTCTCAGCCTAGCAATTTAGTGCTCAAACCACATGATTCCATAACAAAAAACTATGATCAATGGTCTAGTCTATTTTCAAATCCTGGCATATATAGAGTAGTTGCTTTTGCAGAAAACTATAATGGACTTGCCTACGCCGATTTTCAAGTTGTAGCTAAAATAGTTAATGTTCAAACAGCCCCTGTAATAATCTATAAGCCAGTCTACACTCCAATTTATATTCCGGTTCAGTCGAGTGGCGGCGATAACTAGCTTCCGATATAACCGCCAGCATATTGGATTAAAAGATACATCCAACCCATACTGAACAAGGCAATTACAATAGTATAGTAAACTTGTTTATTTTTTGTATATTCGTAAATCATTAATGGAATCGGGAAAATCATTAAAGTATATCTGGCAAAACCACCAAATTGTCCGCCTACTAGAGGAATCAGTAAGTATAGCAGACTGTAAATAGAGAAGCTGATTTCTCTTTTCCACCAATAAAAAATTGCTACGACGACAGGAATTAAGAATAATAAATTCAAGATGGATATATGGCCAAGCTGAGTAAGAATATCGTGATGTAGCCAGCCGTGATTTTGTTGTGTTTTAATAAATTCTAACGGATTTTTAAACCTAATATACATTGCTATCATGTAAAAAATAATACCAACGCTTCCAAGCAGACCTGTTTTAACCACTTTACTGAACTTCTGTTTATGCTTGAACCATAGGATGCTAAGTACAAGAGCAAGCACAAAAACACCATTAATTCTTGTCATTGTATCAAGTGCTACAAAAATAGCTGATAATTTATAATGGTTTTTTAGAGCATAGTAGAGCGCGCCTAGCGACAGGAAGGCGAACAAACTTTCGCTAAAAGTTGCCACAAAGAAGATAGCCGTCGGGTACAATGCGTACACAAGAACAGCTTTGATTATCTCGTCTCTTTTCTTCGGTTGGTAGTATTCCTTAACTATTTTTATGTAGTAATAGAAGGTACCGACCATAAATATCCAAGCTACTATTAATCCGCTGTCTAGTAGTGACCCGACTACTTTGTGAACGATTGCCACAAGTGCTGGGTACAGTGGGAAAAAATTAACTAGATAATCTTTATTGTAACCGTGCCTAGCTATGTTTAAATAAATTGGTCCATCCCAGTTTGATAAAAATTTAAGCGGATTTTTTGGCTCAAGAGTGTACGTATTAACGGTTAGTTTAGTCTTTGGTATTACTCGATTGCTTTCATAACCTATGATAACTCCTAGTAAGACTAGCACCAATGTTATGATAACTGCTAAGACTAGATCGTTTTTGATTAATTTTTTGGACTTTTTTCTAATTTTTTCAAGCATGAGAATATAATTGATGCAACTACGACTTTTTTCAATTACTTAATTTTATCAAAATTATACTTTTGCTCAAAACTTAACTGGAACTTATCAACAGCTGAAAATATTCAGTACCGCCAAAAGGTATTTTTTGTTTAATTAACTTATCTCCCATTAAAGAATTAGCTGACAATATTTTAAATACGCCGTAGTTTTCATTAATAATATCAATGGCGTCGGTTAACCTTTCGGTTTTATTTATTTCATCGAACAGACTTATCTGATGTCGGTTAGTTTTTGATAGGCCATAACAGGTTATGCCCATGGCTTGGACTGTAGTCCCGGCTGGTCTTTGATTTAATAAATAGACAGCTCTCCTATATATGTCATAATCCGAGTAGAAAGATGTTTTAAACATTTTTCTTTGATACCATCCTTCACCACCGACTAAATTGAGCCATACCAAGACTCCTCTAGCATCGACATTTTCGTACCTTAGTTTTTTACCGGTCGTCTGACAGAGATATTGAAGAGCCGATGTTAAGACATTATTTTCTCCAGTCGGTTTGTTTAAAACCCATTGCCTGCCGACTTGCCCGAGTTTGGTTTGAATGTTATCCATTTCAAAGCCTCTCAGTCTGTAATACCAATCTTCTCCGATGATTGAGTTAAAGACCGTTCTCTTGAGTGTGTCTGAAGTCGCGTTCAAGAAATCTATTGGACTGAATATATTAGACGCATTGAGCCTGGCCTGATAGTGTTCGGCGATTCCAGGTAAGTCTGTCAATTTTAAAGACTGATAGACGTTAAGTAAATTACGATGGTTAATAATATCCATGCCGTCCGGTTTATGTAGAGAAGCTGCAACTTTAGCCAAGAATTGATTTGGCCCTATCCCAATATTGACCGTAACGATTGAACCGATTTCCCGCTTTATGGTATTTTTTATTTCATAGCCTATTATCTCGAGTGGATTGGTGTTGATATTTGACCGAGTGCTATGAAAATCTATAATACCCTCATCTATACTCTTCATCTTAATGTCCGGTGAGTATTTTTTCATAATTGCGATTAGTTTTTGATAAATATAATGATATTTAGCAGGGTCTGATTCTAAGATTATAAAACCTGGAGCGATCCTTTTTGCTTCGCTTAGCGGCATGCCGACTTTGATTCCTAGTCTCTTGGCCTGATATGAAGCCGCTATAACACAACAATTCTTTGATATGCGGTTAGTTACTCCGATTGGTTTATTCCTCAAACTGGGCCTGGATTGTTGTTCTATGGTAGCAAAAGCACTGTTTAAGTCGATATGCATAATAAGAGGCTCTTCAGTATTCAAGTTAATGTTAGGCATGATAGTTAAAGTTTGTTATGTAAATTAATTTCCAAATCAATGTCTCGCTATCGAATTCAAGTCGATAGTCATTGTTGCCATCGCTCATGTCAAATACATGAATCGACCGATTACCCTTTTTGGTAGGATGTCTTAGTCCCAATTCAGTTAGTTCCGTAATTTTGTTTTGATATTTTATTTTAACCGGTAGACAAATAGATCGAGTGTCTTTAAAATTAAAGGTCGCAACAACCTCTATCGGTTTATTGATATAAATAGGTTCCATGCTAAAAGCTCCACTAATTTAACTAAGATAAGTTTATTACTGATTTAAGCGGGTTTTATTGTGTGGAGCTTACCTGTTAGAAAGTTTGTGACCGCTTAGTTAAAACACTCTTTCGTGACAAGGAAGCAATATTATAAGTTTTTATAGACGACCAGGGCCCGGAGGATGGCAGTCCTTATATGCTTAATTATAGTATCAATGTTATTTTTGTAAATTATTT